>JBCEBX010000169.1:0-4222 GCA_039206455.1 Asticcacaulis sp. | reverse complement strand
GGCGCTTGTTTTCCTGCACCCTTTTGACAAGTCGTATCCTATGCCCAAAATCAACGCCAATACCATCAAGCCCGGAATGGTGCTTGAATACCAGAACGGCCTGTGGACGGTCGTTAAGACCGAGCATGTGAAACCCGGCAAGGGTGGCGCTTTTGCTCAGGTCGAGATGAAAAATCTCGTGACTGGCACCAAGCTGAATGAACGCTTCCGCTCTGATGACACGGTTGACCGCGTTACGCTTGAGCAGCGCGACCATTCTTTCCTGTATGAAGACGGCGACATGCTGGTGTTCATGGATCAGGAAAACTATGAGCAGATCAGCCTGTCGAAAGAATGGGTGGGCGAGGATCAGGTGCGCTTCCTGCATGACGGCATGGTCGTCATCATCGAATCGCACGACGAAAAGCCGATTGGCATGTCCCTGCCGGACACGGTTGTGCTTGAGGTTGTTGAAACCGAGCCGACCATCAAGGGCCAGACCGCGTCTTCTTCCTATAAGCCCGCCAAGGCATCGAATGGTATGCGCGTTATGATCCCGCCGTTTATGGGCGTGGGTGAGCGCATCATCGTGTCGACCGAAACCGGCGAATATATGAAGCGCGCCGACTAAAAGTCGTTTTCCTCCGAAGACGGAAGCTTCCCCCTTCCGTCTTTGAACCTTAAAGGTTCAAATCCACCTTCCCCGTAAACGGGGAAGGATTTTTGTGTAAAGGCTCTGCCCCATGATCCTTCAATCTTCGCTCATTCAGGTTATGGTCGCCTCCATCCGCAAGGCATGCAAGGGCGTGGCCCGCGACTTCGGTGAGGTCAGCGAACTTCAGGTATCGCGCAAAGGCCCCGGTGATTTCGTTACCGCCGCCGACAAGCGTGTTGAAGGCGTACTGTTTGAGGAACTGCTGCGCGTTCGTCCCGGTTACGGTTTTCTGGGGGAAGAACAAGGCGCGTTTGAAGGCACCGACAAGACGCACCGCTGGATCGTTGACCCGATTGATGGCACCACCAACTTCATGCACGGCATTCCGGTATTTGCCTGCACCGTGGCGCTGGAGCGCGATGGTGAAATCGTCGCCGGTGTGACCTTCAATCCCGTGACCAATGATCTGTACTGGGCGGAAAAGGGCAAGGGCGCCTATCATAACGACCGCCGCCTGCGGGTTTCGGCGCGTAAAAACCTTGAGGACTGCCTGATTGCCACCGGTGCGCCGTTTATCGGCAAGCCCGGCCACGCCCAGTTCCTGAAAGACCTGCACCAGATCATGCAGCGCACCTGCGGCATCCGCCGTCTGGGGGCCTGTTCGCTTGATCTGGCCATGGTCGCCGCCGGACGGGTCGATGGCTATTGGGAACGCGGTCTGAAGCCGTGGGATATGGCGGCGGGTCTGCTGCTGATCACCGAAGCCGGTGGCAAGATCAGCTCTATCGATAATGACGAAAGCCCGATGACCAGTGGCGAGCTGATTGCCTGTAATCTGGATCTCTATCCGGCGTTTCTGGAAAAGCTGCATATGGCGAAATAGGCCGCAGCCTGTTTGCGCACAAAATAAACGCCGGTCTGATCCCTCAGGCCGGCGTTTTTGTTAGGCTCTAGGCTTCGAGCCAGACTTCCTCATCCCCCGGTTTGGGCGGCGGGCGGAAGCCCCGGAACACGGTCGCCACCAGATGTTCGGCCTCCCATTCCTGCATGCTGGCCACGCGGCCGGTCAGAAAACGGAACATCAGCGGGCCATAGAGAATATCCAGCCCCATCTGCATATCGATATCGCTGCGGATTTCGCCACGTTCAACCCCGCGCTTCCACATCACCGCAACTTCCATGCGGCGGGTGGTCAGAAATTGCTCGAGAAGCACCTTGTGGAAGGCTTCGTCACCGTGGCTTTCGGCCAGAATCATGCCGAGGGTGCGTCCGGCCGGACTTTGGTAGAAACGCACGGCTTCAAGCAGTTGCAGCACAAAGTCACGCTCGGCTGAGCCCGTGTCCGGCGTCGCCACATCGGCTTTGAGTTGCGACATGAAGGCGTCGAAGGCGATATGCACCTTGTTGGGCCACCACTTATAGAGCGTGGCCTTTGACACGCCGGCCTTTTTGGCGATGGCCTCAGCCGTGATGTCACGCACATGGCTGTCCTGCAACAGTTCCAGCGTAACCTTCAGGATATTGGCGCGGGCGCTTTCCGAACGCGGACGCCCCCTGCCCCGTTTGGCTGGCGCGGGCTCAATGTCATCAATAATGACATTATCACTCATATAGACCGTCATAACCCCTCCGGCATCCCTGATGCTTCAATGCTGTCTTGCGCTGATTCTATTTATGTTTTCGGCGTATTTTTCAAGCGGCTCTGTCAGACGACAGACTGATGCGCGCCCAGTTACGCATTTCGGTCTGGGCTTTCTCAAGGCACGACTGGGTGCGTTCATAGGTTTTCTGACCCAGCACCAGACGCAAGGGCGGTTTCGTCGCATCCACCAGCTGCAAGATGGCGTCTACCGCGCCTTGCCAGCCATTCTGCTGGGGGTTTTGCGTATTACCCACCGCCACAATCGTGACCTGAATGCCTGTGGCCTCCAGTTCATGGGACAGGGCTTCGGACACACCGTCAATGGCGCGGCGCGCACCGTTATAAAGGCCAGAACCCCCTGGTTCGGTCATAGCCGCCACATTGATCACATGGCCCTGACGGCGGTCACGCATATAGGGCAATATGGTGCGGGTAACGTTCAGCATACCAAACAGATTAACGTCAAAAATCCGGCGAACTTCGGTGTCGCCCGTGGTTTCAACGGCTGAGCTCAGGCCGCAAACCGCCGTATTATTGACCAGCACATCTATCTGCCCAAAGCAACTGATAGCGGTTTGCACCGCCGCGGTCACTGAAGCGGGCTTCGACCTATCCATCCCGAGGCACACCAGCGCATGGTCATAGCCGGACAGCTTGCTACGCAGGCGTTCGGGCTGTGCCGACACCGCCAGCACAAAACCACCTTCGGACAGAACCTTCTGCGCCAGGGTGAAACCATACGGGCAATCAGCATCGGTGATAAACCACACCCGCTGGCGGGTAGCCTCGTTATCTTCAATTAAATTCGTCACTATAAATACCTGATATCTGGGCGGCCTGCGCATCGATGAAGATCGGGCAGCAGGCGAAAATGGGAGCAGATGATTACGCGCTAACGCAACAGGGTACTATTTGCGATCATATAAAACCAAACGTTCAGTATCTCAAGAAATAAGATCGTGATCGACGACAAAAAGGTCACAAAACGTTGTAAAATTACAAAATAAAATATTGCACTGCGGCATAATACAACCGTACACGACATATTTTGGCGGTATTATAATGCAGCAAAGAAACAATCTGACATTGATGTGACCGATCAGAAACGCAAAACGGGAGGCAAGCGCGAACCTGCCTCCCGTTTTTTAAGTTATCGACGAAGCCTTAAGCCTTGTCTTTGTCCTCAGCCTTGTCAGATGTTTCAGGCAAGGCTACGGGGGCGTCAGGCACTTCGGGCACCGCTACCGCCAGAGGTTCGGCTTCGGATTCCGTTGACGGCACCGCCAGATTGAAGCTGTGTTCCACCAGAACGCCGGTGTCCTCATCGCGGATGATTTCTTCGCCGTTCAGCACCTTCTCGATTTCTTCACCCGTCAGGGTTTCGACATCAAGGAGCGTCTGCGCCAGACGGTGCAGGGCCTCAAGATTTTCAGTCAGGATGCGTTTGGCTTCGTCATAACCGGTCTGAACCAGCTTACGCACCTCGGCATCGATCTGCTGAGCTGTGGCTTCGGAGACATCGCGGCCCAAGGCCCCATATTCGTCTTCGGCGTCCTTATAGTTGACCAGACCGAGCGCATCCGAATAACCCCAGCGGGTGACCATGGCCTTGGACAGGCGCGTGGCTTGCTGAATGTCGGACGAGGCCCCGGAGGTGACCTTTTCCTTACCAAAAATCAGTTCTTCGGCCACACGACCGGCCATCAGAATGGCCAGACGCGAGGTCATCTGCACATAGTTTTGCGAATAGCGGTCGCCTTCGGGCAGTTGCATGACCATGCCAAGCGCACGACCGCGCGGAATGATGGTTGCCTTGTGCAGAGGATCCGCAACAGGAACCTTCAACGCGGTGATGGCGTGACCGGCTTCGTGGTAGGCGGTCAGCTTCTTCTCGGCTTCGGTCATGGCGGACGAGCGGCGTTCCGCGCCCATCATGATCTTGTCCT
>JBCEBX010000168.1:0-4231 GCA_039206455.1 Asticcacaulis sp. | reverse complement strand
CGGGCGTGTGCTGGCGATTGGTGGTCTGAAGGAGAAGCTGCTGGCAGCTCTGCGTTCGGGTATCAAGACGGTTTTGATCCCCAAGGAAAACGAAAAGGATCTGGCCGATCTGCCGGAAAATGTGAAGGCTGGTCTTGAGATTATTCCGGTGAAGCATGTCGAAGAGGTGCTTAAACACGCTCTGACGGATGAACTGGAAGCTGTGGACTGGGTTGAGCCGGTCATACCGCCTCAGGCCGCTGTTGAGGAAAAAGACACGCGTACCGCCCATCACTAGGTATTATGATGATGTAAGGAACCTGTAAGAGGGCCTGTGTCATATTGAAACGAAAGAGCAAAATTCAGGAACAAGACTCCTGAATTTTGCTCTTTTTTTTATAAACCCTTAAAAAAACTAAGTTTGCAGTGCAAAAATCGTGATTTGGCTTTTGACGCGGCTGTTTTTTTGTTGTCAGTATCGGGTTCCCCTGAGCGGCGACTCGGATTCGCTCGAAGCGCCTTGGGGCGTTGCCAACATATTGCCCGCTGCGACGGGCTGGGAGAGAGAATATGACGACAAAAGCTGAGCTCGTTGCAGCCATTGCCGAACAGGCCGGTCTGACCAAAGAACAAGCCAAGAAGGCCGTTGACGCCTTCACCGACAGTGTTGTGGATGCCCTGAAAAAGGGTGAAGAAGTACGTCTGGTGGGTTTTGGTACCTTCCTGGCCGTTAAGCGCGAAGCCGGCACGGCCCGTAACCCGCGTACCGGTGAAACCGTTGCCCGTCCGGCCAGCGTCACCGCACGCTTCCGCGTTGGTGAAGGCCTGAAAAACGCTCTGAACGGCTAAGTTCGGGCCTTAGCTGCATTAGCTAACAGGTTTTACAGGCCCTTTGACGATTTCGTGTCAGAAAGGCTTGACTTATATTCCGAGGCTTGGCATTTCCTCGCCTCGGAACTACTTTCCAGACCCTTTTAAATAAGGGACCCTGTCATGGGGGCGATTAGCTCAGCTGGGAGAGCGGCTCGTTTACACCGAGTAGGTCGGCGGTTCGATCCCGTCATCGCCCACCATTTTTTCAATCACTCCAAAGTCCTTCACTGCGCTCAGTGTACTTTGTCGCGGTTCGATAGGGAAAAAATCAGCTCGAAGCCTTCTTCGCTGATTTTTGCATTTTTCTCTGATCTTATAAATCCTGATCGCCGAGAGCCGTGAGCGATCGCTTACGATCGACTCGGGCGCTGGTACAGGAAATGAGCGCCCCCTTAATTCCCGGGAATTAGACGGAAACACGCGGGATATGCGTATAATGCCTGATCACGGAAGATATACGCATGAACAGATGGTTCCTGAGCCTGTGCCTTATGCTGGCCGCGCTTATGCCTTTGCGGGCTTTGGCGGCGGAGCGAGTTGCGCTTGAGCACACGACGGCGTCGCTAGTGTCCGAATATAGCCAGATTGACGGCAAGTCACCGTTCTGGGTGTTGTTCCGGCTGGATATTCAGGAGGGCTGGCACACCTACTGGATTAATCCGGGGGATTCCGGTCTGGCCCCGGCGCTTGAGTGGGTGTTGCCGGAGGGCGTTGAGGCCGGTGAGATTGTCTGGCAACCGCCGCACCGGCAAGCTTTCGGGCCGCTTATGAACTATGGCTATAGCGATGTAGCCTATCATCTGGTGCAGATTACGCCGCCCAAAGAGGGGCTGACGGGGGCCTTGCCGCTTAAGGTCAGCGCCAGCTGGCTTGTGTGTGAAGAAGAGTGCATCCCTGAGGAAGCGGAACTGAGCCTGACGGTGGCTGTGGGCGACGGGAATGTGACTTCGCCACAGGCGGGTGAGATTAAACTTCTGGTGCAATCAGCAAGTCTTGAGGCTCTGCCGGTAACGGAACTTAAAAGTGACGACACAAGCCTGACGCTACGTTTGCCGTATCAGGGTGCACAACCTCAGGATTTGTATATTTACCCGCGTGAGGCGGGGGTGATTGAAACCGTGGCTGCGCAGCCGTTTGACCTGAAGGACGCTATTCTGACGGTTCGACTGACGCGCGGTATGCTTGAGGTGCCTGACGCTTTTGAAGGGCTGCTTGAGGTGCGTGATGCAAACGGTTTGCGCCACTATGCCCTTACCGCGTCCGATCCCACACCAGCTATCGCATCAAACGATGTCGGCACGGGATTGTGGCTGATTCTGTTGTCGGCCTTTGCCGGTGGCATCATTCTCAATGCCATGCCCTGCGTCTTTCCGGTTTTATCGCTTAAGGCGCTGGCCATCAGTCGTAAGGCCGGACAAGACGATGTCCATATCCGTCGCGATGGTCTGGCCTATACGGCGGGGGTAGTCATCAGTTTCCTGCTGATTGGCGGGTTGTTCCTGCTTATTCGGGCAGGCGGTGATGCGGTGGGTTGGGGCTTTCACATGCAGTCGCCATGGGTAGTCACGGCACTGATCTATCTGCTGTTTGTCATCGGGCTTAATCTGTCGGGCTTTTACGATATTACGCTCAGTTTTGGCGGTGGACAGTCGCTGACGCAGAAAGATGGCTGGAGCGGCAGCTTTGCCACGGGGGCGCTGGCGACACTGGTGGCCACGCCCTGTACGGCCCCGTTCATGGCCACGGCGCTGGGGGCGGCTCTGACCTTACCGGCGGTGGCCGCACTTGGGGTATTTGCGGCGCTGGGGCTGGGGCTGGCCTTTCCGTTTTTGCTGTTGTCATGGTTTCCGGCCGTCTTGCGTAAATTGCCGAAACCGGGGCCGTGGATGGAAACCTTTCGGCAATTTCTCGCCTTTCCCATGTATTTGGCGGCGGTCTGGCTTGTGTGGGTGCTGGGGCAGCAGGGCGGCATCACTGCGGCCGCTCTGGTGCTTACGGGGTTGGTTGTGCTGACACTGGCGGTATGGGTGTGGCGGCGGGTTTCAGGCGGCAAAGCCAAGGCAATACTCGCTGTGTTTATCGCGCTTTTTTCTTTGTTCCCGTTTGTGGTTCTGACGCGCGGGGGGGACGCACTGGTTGAGCGTACGGACGCTGCCTTTTCCGTGGAGCGTATTGAACAGGCGCGTGCGGGCGGTGAGGGCGTGTTTGTCTATGGTACGGCGGCCTGGTGCATCACCTGTAAGGTCAATGAGCGTGTGGCGCTCGAGACCGCTGAGGTGCAGGCGTTTATGGCTCAGAACAATATAACGGTTATCCGCGCCGACTGGACCAATGCTGATCCGGCGATCACGGAGTGGCTGGCGCAATTTGGCCGTAATGGCGTGCCGCTCTATGTCTATTATCCGGCATCCGGAGAGCCGGTTGTCTTGCCCCAGGTTCTGACCCCTGCAATTGTGCGGGAAAAACTGTCCTGATCCATGAACAAAGAGGAGATTGCCTGATGACCTATTCGCGCAGACTAATCAGTGCCGGTTTAATGGCGGCGGCTGTCGGTTTTGGTGGGCATGTGGCCCATGCCGCCCGTCCGGGGACAACGGCCCCCGCATTCAGCCTTAAGGATGTCGATGGTAAGACCGTCAGTCTGGCGTCACTCAAGGGTAAGGTTGTGGTCATTGACTGGGCCAATTATCAGTGCCCGTTTGACAAGATGCATTATGAGAGCGGCAATCTGCCTGCCTTGCAGAAGAAATATACAGGCAAGGGTGTGGTCTGGCTGACTATTCATTCCTCCGCGCCGGGCAAGCAGGGCTATCATGCGCCTGCAGACATGAAAAAGGAAAATGTGCGGGTTAAGAATGCCGCCACCTATGTGCTGACCGATTATGACGGCAAGGTGGCGCGGGCCTATGACGCCAAGACGACGCCGCAGATCTATGTCATCGATAAGGCAGGTGTCCTGCAATATAACGGGGCTATAGACAGCATTCCTTCGGCCAAGGCGGATACGCTGGCTAAGGCTGTGCCGCACGGGGCCAATGCCATTGATGCGGTTCTGGCGGGCAAAAAGCCAAGTCCGGCCGCCACGCAACCTTATGGCTGCAATATTAAGTTCCCTGACTCATAGGCCTGAGGCAGGGACACATAAAAAAACCGCCGGTCAGATGACTGGCGGTTTTTTATGCGTCACGGTTGCGCTTATCAGAACTGGAAGCGCACGCGAATGGCCAGAGACTTGTTCTCGTAGGCATCCTGCTTTTCGTATTCGGCTTCGATGCCGAAGTAGCTGTACTGGTTGCTGGCGGCGATACGCACACCGGCCACCGGCCCGCCACCTTCGACTTCACCACCGGTCAGGGTGAAGGGGTTGCCACCTTCGAAG
>JBCEBX010000167.1:9657-16936 GCA_039206455.1 Asticcacaulis sp. | reverse complement strand
GCTGTCGGGCCAAGGTCTTCCCGCACATAGCGCTCCCAACCGCCTTAGCGTGTTTCAATAGCATCGGCAAACTGAAGGTCTGGTTCTGGTCGCCAGATGCCCAGCCTATGGATCTGCGCCGTTATCAATACCAGCGCTACAGCATTCGCATCAAAAATTGCCGTCCCTGAAGTCGCTCAGTGGGGCATCAACCTCAAGCGCCAGGCTCGTGTCCGACATGCACCTTCAGATTCGGAATGTCACCGGCAACAGACCTCAATGCGTCCAGCGAAGTCCAAAGCGTATTCAGGTTGGGTTCCGACGCGGATTTGTCAATTTTTTGACCGGCCCATGCGGCCTGTGTCTGGGCGACGTCTCCGGTGATGAGATGCACACCATCAACGGCATTTATGATATATGCTGTAGAGCCTGCCGTGTGACCGGGAACCGAGATTGCAAACAGACTTCCGTCACCGAAGATATCGATGACCCCGCCCAGCCGCTTATCCGGATCGGCCTGAAAACGCCATTGAACAGGCTCCTCCCTGCCTTTGAATACACAGTTCGTGACCGCCTCGAGAACGAGCGACAAAGGAGGTGGCTCGTTTCCTTCGCCGGGTCCCGAATACACCGGTGTGACACCTGGTAAATCACGCACACCCGGGAAATGATCGAAGTGAAGGTGCGTGAGGAAAACGGCGTTGGGCTTTTCCCCTGCCAAATAATCACCTGTTCCGCGACGCCCTTGTATCGCCGTATCGAGCTTGAGCATCTTTTGCGCCAGATCAGGCACGCATTTCAACCCTTCCTTCGGCAGTCCGGCATCGATGAGATAGATGCCATGCTCCGGATGTCGGAAAACATAAAAATAGATTCCTCCGTGGACATGGCGGGGCTGCCAGTTTGGCTCCCCCGGTGAGGCATCCGATGACATAACCCCCAATCTGAAATCCGCCGCCAGCACGGGTTCCAGCGTCGCCTTCCCGGGTGATTTAAGTGCTGTCAGCATGGCTGACGTCGATGTCTTGGCCGTCGGCAAGGCCGACGGGTTAACCTGTCCGAAGGCTGGCGCGATTGGCGCGAGTAGCAAGGTCGAAGCGGCTAGAATAGCTGATATACGATAAGTCACCGGCAAGCTCCCAGGTTCGCTGACCTAGGCGGACAGCGTTATGATTGTGATAAAGACGAAACGGATTTAGGCGCGTCGCTGCAATGCGGCGTCTTTGACATCCGGAGGTGCTGCCGCCGGATCAGGCACGTACTCAAGAATGTCGCCGGGCTGACAGTTGAGATAGGTGCAGATGGCTTCCAGCGTATCGAAGCGGATACCCTTGACGTGACCAGACTTCAGCAAAGACAGGTTGGAAGGAGTAATGCCAATGGCCCGCGCTAATTCATTCGAACGAATTTTCCGCGAGGCAAGTACAAGGTCCAGACGAATAATTATGGGCATCAAATAAATCCTTTCGCCTCATCTTCAACTTCACGGCCCAGCACAAGGACGCGCGCCAGCACCAGTAAAACGGTACCGACCATCAGGGTAGCGAGGCTATGGCTATTAAACCATTGGCGATCCGGGCTACCGGCAAGCCGTAAAACCGGTTGCAATAGCCCCGGCGGTAAGGCGAAGGCAATCAGCGCGACGGCCGCATTCTGCATAGCGACCTGAGGGTCTTTGCCAAAGACATCCCCCAGTCGATAGTGAGCAAACAGCCGTTTAAGATAGTAACAGGCTATAACCAGCGGCCCGCTGATCAAAAAGAATGCGAGACCCGCCGTCGCTATTGTAAGGATGGGCAGGTCGCTAAATGCCGACGCACCAAGGGGCGGTGCCTCAAAGGCCGGGACGATGTATGCATTGCCAGGCCCTACCCAGATACTTGCAATGGCACTCACTGGCGCGAAGGCTAGCAAGAGGATCAGGACAACAACGAAGAGGATGCCAGTCCCGATGAACGTGAAGGCGACCTCAAAAGGCACACTCAGCCTGCGGATACGTCGTCGCGCATCGCTCTCTTCCTTTTCAAGTGCAGCATACAACCTGACAAGAGTCTCCATCACTCACTCTCCACCCGCTCTCAAACATTACGTATTATGGATATTATTTTCTGTAAAACAGAAATTATTTTCGCCAGAACGAAATGAAGAGTGCGGAGCAGGCCTACTGTCAACTCTCGAATTGCTGGTGACGTAACTGCGGCTCAGTGGCGACGACAGCGTTGTGGGTTATGATTTATCCGGCACTTCTTGCCAGCACCCAATCCAGACATTGAGAACAGCATGATCCGTTTTCTAAAACGGACATGCGTGTCTCGCGCTCGAGAGCGCTTTACACTTAAGTTCACGGGGTCAGCAAACGTCTTGAGACCACCGCGAAAGCAAAATCGAGAACAAAGAAAACTGTGACCTGATCAACCCCGGACTTGCCGCATGACCTTTCAGCCTTGTGACAATCCGGGGCACTCGATACAGTTCAGAACCGGTAATTCAGGGCAATGCGCAAGTTGTGCACATCAGAGCCCGAACGGTTTACCCGTCCTTCTTCAATATTGGCGGTGCCGGTGATAGTTTCATAAATCGGCACCTCTCGCTCGGAACAACGCGGATGCGGCACCGCCCGTGTACACAGAGGGCTGGTTGCCGGCAGAGCCGATGGCACTATCTGAGTGCCTACCTGCACATTCGTCTGGTAATCAAGCGTTACCCCCTGACGGGCTTCGGGGAAGAAGAAACGCTTGTTACCAAAATGGCTGTACAGATATTCTGTTCTCAGCGACCATTTATTGCCGATAGCGCGCTCGAAACCGCCCCCCAGCGTCCATCCATAACGCGTGGCTTCTGATTGCTCTGACAGGAAAAACTCCGTTTCCGTCAGATAGCTGTTGCGCGCCTTGTACTGGATACGCGTCTGACGTTCTTTCGTTGCCGCCAGACCACCTGTGACATAGACCAGCGTTTCTTCGTTCAACGTATAGCCCAGACGTGCCCTGAGGCTCGCCAGCCATTTGCGATCATAAAAGGTCTCGCTTTCAAAATAGCGGCGCTGCTCCAGAACAACCGCTTCATCGGACAGCACATGGGTTCGCCCATCAAAACGGCCCCAACTCACGTCACTTTCCAGACCAATCACCACACCATTGGCATATTGATAGTTGAACCCCGCCAGCACCCCGCCGTTGACATTCTCAAAATCCGGCCCGGCGCTTTCACGGCGGGTGCGTTCGGTCTCGGCACCAGCATAGGTGCGCATTTCACCGGTAACGCGGCCTGTCACCTGACCGAATTGCATACCGACATAGGGCCCGCTCCAGTTGCCATCAAAGGCTTGTTGCGTACCATCCGCTCCGAACAGACGCCCGCCCAACAGAGGCGAACCGCCGCCGAACTGCGAGGTCAGATTCACACGGTATGTGCGCCCCGAAGCGGGCATATCGCTGTTGTTGAGCGCATCGACATAGTAACGGTCGCCGACATTCTCGATGACAAAATCAAGGCCCAGTGTCTCACTGAACTTCCAGTTGGCATAAAGGTCTCCAATTGTATAAGGCGTCCAGGCCTTGGTCGAAAAGAAATAGCTATCATCACGAACCAGAGGGGCCAGACGCTTACCGGTATGGGTTACACGCCCACCGACATTCAGGCGCTTGTCAAAGAAGTAAAGCCCTCCCGCCAGTGTCAGATAGGTTTTAGGCGGCATATGGTTGGCGCTATAGTCACTCGAAAGCGTATAGTCCACGCAACTATCCATCGTCCGGCACGAACGGAAATCCGTATAGTGACTGGCCCCGAAACTTGCGTAACCGCGTTCAGTCTCATAGCTGCCCGAGAGTTCCAGCCCTTTCAGTTGATACAGCTTGAAGTTTTCAAGCTTCATCATGAAATCGGGGAACAGGCGCCCTATATAGTTTTTCGTGCGGTTATCGAAATAGGCCAGTTTCAGGCGCGATTTGTCGCCGTCGAAAAACAGGCCATTGCGCAGATAATTAACCCCGATCTCATAGTTTTCAGCCCGTTCATGCTTAAGGTCGGGATTGAACAACAACATGGAGGCCGTAAAAGTCGACTCCCGCAAGGACGGCGGGCGGATGCCACTCGAAAAACGGGCATAGATTTGCCAGTTTTCATCCGGCGTGAAGGTCACACCGACATTAGGGCTTAAGCCGTTTCCTTCATAGCTGTCATAGCGGGCATAGCCTCTGGCGATATAGCTGTTGTAATGCTCCAGACCGCGATTACTGGTTTTGTAATAGAGCCAGTTAAGCGACCCATCGACAGTGAGCCAGTCTTTCGGCGTCCATTTTCCGCTGGCGAACAATGTGGCGATTTCGCGTGTACCATCCGAGCGATAGGTATCCCCCGTGGCGGCATTAACAACAGAGCGTGGTCGGGCATCTTCGTGTTTATATGATGCCCCATAACGCAGGCTTATATCCCCGAACGAAGGGTAAAACCGTGAGGTATTGGACACCTCAAGGCCCGCATTACGGGTGCGTGTCGGTATGGGTGTGGCCGTCGCAATCGTGTAATAGATGCCGGTTTCATCAGCACTGGCCAGCCAACCGTTAAGTTTCAGATCAATCTGGTCGCTGCCCGCAGGCCGCCAGTTATACCGGAAACTGAACTGATCCAGCTCGATGCCACTGAGCGGCAACTGACGCCCGCCGCGACCGGTGGGTGTGGCGCCCACCTGAGACGGCATGACCTCGCCAAACGCGTTTTCATAGCGCAGATACCCAAGATCAAGGGTCTGGGCATCACTTATGCGCACCCTGGCCTTCAGCAGCCCGGAAGTGACCTCCTCGGACGTATTCAATACCTCATCACCGTGCTTGAAGTTGGACAGAGTATCGGTCGTCTGCGTACCATTGACCTGCGGCGCGCTCTCGACTGTCAGATCACCATGCTTACCGGCAAAGACATTGCCGCGATGACGCTGCACATAGGCAAACACCAGATCGAGCCGATCCTGACGCACCCCAGCAGCCAGACTGAATGAAGCATTGCCCGCATCATAGACTTCGGGCTGCTCGGAATGCGGCCGTGACGCTCGTGAGACATTAGATACAACCGGCGCAATGCCGTTGGAACTCAGGCCCGCCCTGAGACGTACCCCATAGGTCTGACCATCACGCAAAATATCATCAACACCAATGGTCGAAATCGCCACCGTGCCGCCTGTTGCCCCCGAAGCCCCGCCCTCTGGCCCCTTGGTGATACGCACACCACCGATCAGATCGGGATCAATATAGGAGCGGTTATCGACACCGGCATAACCACGCCATGTGGACATAGCCTGTTCCGACCCGTCAACAGATGTCACCACGCGGTTCATTCCCTGAAGCCCGCGAATATTGACATCTACCGACGCGCCATTGGTGTTCATGGCCGAAATGACTCCCGGCGTGGATTTAAAAATATCGCCTGCGGTCGCGCCTCTGAAACGCTCAATGGTGTCACGGGAAATATAGTTGGTCGATCCGGCTGTACGATAAGGCGCATCCGCAGCCGGCCCCTCATACCCCCCCTCACCGGGCACATAGGCATTGCGTCCGGCCACCGGATTTTCAGCGCCCTCGACCCGAATAGCCCCCAATTGCAACGCATTGCCGACTTCCGGTGCCCGCTCGAGCGTCACAGCGTTAGCGCCCACAAAGCGATAGGTTAGCCCCGTACCGCCCAGCAAACGCCCCAGCGCCTCAGCGGCCGTCATATCCCCTGAAACCGCCTGACTGCGCTTGCCCTGAATCAGACTATTATCAACCGTCACCTGCACACCGGACTGACGGCCAAAGGTCAGGATAGCCTGAGACAGGGACTGTGATGGAATATTATAGGCTTTGCTTGTCGTCTGAGCCGCACCTTGCGCACGCACAGTGGTAACAGCGCTGATCCCTGAAGCCGACACAGTGGCCAGCAAAACCGCCAGCACCAGATGACGCGGCTTTCCCGCACAGGACAGATTCCTGACCATAATCTCAACATCTCCATAAACACGACCCATTACGTTAATAATGCGTCTCAATATCTTTCATGGAGATCGACGCCCGCACGAAACGCTTTTTAAGCGACGCGGATCATTTATTTTACATTCCATTGTTTTCTATGGATTTATTTCTCACTGATTATAATCAACCAGGGCGTCACCTGACGCATTTGCCCCGTCCCTTGCTGGCTGAGACTTTGCAAGGCTGCCACCGGATCGCGCATATCATAAAAGCCCGTAACACGCCGCGCCTCAAAGCCCTTACCGCTAACGATTATTCGCCCCTTATACCACGGACGGATTTCCTCAATGACTTCGCTGAACGGGCGATCTTCTATGTATAAAAACCCCTCGCGCCAGCTTCCGATCTGGTCGGTGGGTTTACGCCCCTCAATACCCGCAGAGTTACCCGCCTCAACCCACTGACCGGCCCCCAAAAGGTAGCTGACGTCTCCCTCCTCAACCTTCACGCGGCCATGTCCAACCGCAACCGACACAGAGTTTCGTTGCCTGTAAACTTCAAAGGCAGTACCGAGAACCGTGGTTGTCACCTCACCAGCCCTGACCTCAAAGGGGCGGCTGGCATCCGGTTCGACCTCGAACCACGCACGACCCCGTAAAAGCCTGACCTGACGATGACCGTCCGTCACATCCATGCTGACCGCACTGTCCGGCCCCATATGCACAATACTGCCATCGCTCAGGCTGACAGTTTGTGTCTGGGCCGCCTGCGTCCGGTGATCCGCCTGAAGATTCAGGCTCAGTTCCGGTATAATGACAACCGCCGCTGCACAGGCCGCCAGAGCGCTGACCAGACTGACCATCCGCCGCACACCGGTCATTTTCCCACCCGATACGCCTGCCCGTTTTCGTCTGGGTGCTGACAAAACCGCCTGCACCGGGGCTTGCGGTGCCACCTGCTCCCATACATCCGAAGGCACGGCAGCCAGTTCATGACCGGCACCTGAAATGCGTGACCAGACCTGAACATGGGCGTCGTCGCCATCAAGCCATGCCTCAAACGCCTCACGCAGATGCGCATTATCCGGTTCCTCTTCCAATCTGAGAAACCAGTCCGCCGCCTGCCGTTCCATCTGCACCTGATTATGGCTCATAATCTAATGACACCTGATGAGCGGTTTTTTTAAGCTGAAATCCTCAGCATGTCGGTTCATTTTCATAGCCTGCATTTTTATTCCGCCTCATCCGACCCGGCTTCATCAGATTGGGCACACCACACCAACCCCTCGGCAATGAGCGAATGTACGTAGGGCACAGACACCTTAAGCTGTGCCGCAATTTCACGCATCTTAAGCC
>JBCEBX010000167.1:3662-9647 GCA_039206455.1 Asticcacaulis sp. | reverse complement strand
CCGCGAGGCCCGCGTTCGCCACGAACCGGGTCCTGGCCAGCCTCTGCCGCTCCGGTAACCGGGATAGCCTGCGTATGAAATGCTCAAGCCGCTCACGCGAAATCGTTGCAGCCTCAACCGATGGCGCGGGATCAGCAACGACCGAGGCTTCGGCCCCGTCGTCAATAAGCCGTGCCTGTCGCTGATCCCGACGCAACAGATTGATTGCATGGTTTCTGACGGCGCGTTGCAGATAGGCCGCCGGATTCTGAATATCCGTCCGGTCTATAGCTTTTTGAAAATCTATCCACGCATCCTGAACGACATCCTCCGCCCGACTGCGCTCTCCCAAAAGCCTTGAGGCATAGCTGATCAGATTCGTCCGATGCGTTTCATATAGGTGTAGGGCAATCTGCCGCGACATACGACTCCGGACCTTTAACATTCGTGCCCACATACACTACATGCGAAACATTCTCACTTCATGAATAGCAATTGCCGCCGGAGGCTGCAATCCGTGAATGAAATACTTTAATTTGGCCTGGTTTGATGCACACGAAGAAAAGCGTGTTTATCGAACTCCGCGCTTCGTTATGATCAGGCCCCCCTTGCGCGATTGCAAAAGCCACTTTGGGTCAACGACGTAGCGCCATCACGGCGTCTGCTTTTACACTAAGAGCAAGAGCACCAATGTCGCCTTAGGGCCAAATCCGGTAATAATCAGTGATCTTAAGTTCGAGACATTATGATGTTGAAGTACTCATTTAACTGCTGCGCGCCATTTCACACAAAATACCTCACGGTCTATTCGTAACGCAGCATCCGCATAGGTACCCGACGGATCGTCATAGCGGCATGCGCCGAAAGCGTGGCAAGCGCTATGCCACTGGCCATAACACCTGATAACAGGAACGATATTGCCGACAGCGGCACATGCGCGACAAAAGACCCCAGCCAGAGTTCAAGAATTACCCACGCTAATCCTGCTGCTATCAGGTTGGCCAGAATTAGGGGTACAACGAATGGATAGAGCCTCATGAGAAAAATGTCCCTGAAGCTGGCCCCCAAAGCGCGCCTTGTGGCCACTTCCCGCAACTGATGACGCGTCAGAAAAATAGACAGGCCACTTAAGCCCAAAATCGACAGAAGCATGGCAACCATTGATACCAGCCCAAAGGTACGGACCTGCTGCTGCATGTCATGATACTGTTTTTTCTGATAATCCCTGTAAGTAGTGCGCTCAATCGGTACACTGCCAGCGGCCACATCTGCCCACAAGGCGTCGATACGTGCCAGTGTACGGCTTTGATTTTCTGGCGTCAGGCGCACATTCACCTGCGTAAAGTATTTTGAAAAACTGTCAAAGATCATGGGGTGGGAAGGCTCATACACCGTTGAAAACCGCAAGTCAGGCACGACCCCGATGATACGCGACCTGAACCGCGTGCGATCGGTTTCATACTCGATGGTCTGACCCAGTGCAGCCTCAGGGCGGCCATAGCCCAGTGCCTTGACAGCCGCCTCATTGACCAGAATATCACGTGGATTTTCCGGCTCACGGAATGTGCCTTTCAGGTTTTGTCCAACAACTATCGGCACCTGATAGACCCTGAAAAAATCAGGATGCACTGAGTTCCTCATAAAGGATACAAGGCCACCATCGGATTTGCGGATCCATCCCGGTCGCACATAGGTCGTGGTAGGTACGCCAAAGGATTCACCGACGGCACCTATACCCTCCACCTGCCTGATCTGCGCTCTAAAAGTCCGATTGATTTCCGGCTCATCCACAAGGCGGATCATGACCACATCATCCCCGTTGAAATTCGGTGCCTCACGCGTCGCATAGTGCCACTGGCGCGCCATGGTATCGGTGATAATCAAAAGCATGATCACCAGAACCAATTGCGCT
The DNA here is from genome assembly GCA_039206455.1 of Asticcacaulis sp. Lineage (GTDB taxonomy): Bacteria > Pseudomonadota > Alphaproteobacteria > Caulobacterales > Caulobacteraceae > Asticcacaulis. The sequence continues at coordinate 7,756 of JBCEBX010000167.1, read as the reverse complement.
GTCACCCAACCGCGCCAGCGATCCGAAGCCAGTGTCCTTGATTTATCGTGTGACCCGGCTAGCGCGGAAAAGCGCGTAATACGCGCCGCCGGATAGATGCCACACAGGATTCCCGTGACGATAGCCGCCACCACAGTAACCCCCAGCACCAGCAGCGGCGATTTCCATAACTCAAGTGTAATATCCAGTCCGGCATTGATTACCGGCAACAGGCGCTCAAGGGCAGCCAGTCCTATTCCGGCGCTGATGAGATTCACCAGCAGCGCCTCCCAAAGGATATAGCTCATCTGTCGCCAGCGTGTCGCCCCGAGACTGGCATAGAGGGCCATTTCACGCCCCCGCTCGTGGGATTCTGCCAAAATGAGCCCCGAGCAGTTAATACCGGCCAGCAGCAGAACCGCCACCGCGACCCCTATCATGGTATAGACCGAATTCAGGTGCCCCCGTGGCTTCATCTGCCCGTCGCCTTGCGGCTGAAAATGCAGGTCGGTCAGGCGGATAAGCCTAAAACCCACCGGCAGGTTGTTTGGCCCCTGCCACTGCTCGCGGCTAAGATCAAGCAAATGCCGCTCAACCCTGACCTTATCCGCATCAGGGCGCAGCCGGATATAGGTATAGGCCGTAGGCCACAGATATTCAGGGTTACGATCGAGAATCGATAGCATGGCATATTCGGCCTTGCCGGAGATAAACACCTCGCGATCCAGATGGGTGTTTGACGGAAAATCGTGCAATACGGCGGTCACTTCAAGGGGCAGCCCGCCTTTTGAAAACATGCGCGCGCCGATAACATCAGCATGGCCAAAATAGGCTGTGGCCATGCGCTCGGTCATGACCACACTGCCCGGCTTCGTCAGGGCCCCCTCTAAGTCCCCCTTTAAAACCGGCAATCTCAGCAAATCAAAAAGGTTTTCATCCGCCCAATAAAACCGCTCCTTTACACTGCGGTGATCGCTGCGTAACGGCCATTCCACCGGCACCAGTCGGGCTACAGCTTCGATATCTCCCTCTCCCTGCGCGACCCAGCGGGCCACGCCTGCTGGTGCCACATCACTGGTCACCAGAGGCTGCGCCACCGGCCCGTATCGGCTCGACAACAGATAGAGTCGCTCCGTCCCGCTCAGAAACCGGTCGTAGGTAAATTCATCGCGCACATAGAGGGTAATGGTCAAAGCCGTCGCATAGGCCATGCTCAGACCGAGTATCATCAGCACATAGACGCCCCAGCGGCTTGCGACCACCAGACAGAGGCTGCGCATGAGGCCAATCAGATCTCTCACGTTAATCTGCGCCGTGCCAGTTGAATACGTCCGTCGTGCATTTCGATGACCTTTGCCGCCCGATCGGCCTGACTGGGGGCATGGGTCACTATTACAACGGTTGTACCCTGCGCATTAAGTTCCTCAAGTATACCAAGCACCTGAGCCGCATTACCGGAATCAAGATTCCCCGTAGGCTCATCCGCCAGAAGCACGGCAGGCCGTCCGGCTATGGCCCGTGCGATGGCACAGCGCTGCTGCTGCCCGCCGGATAACTGGCGCGGCAAGTGATCGGCGCGGTGCGCAATGCCTACGCGATCCATGGCCTCAAAAATTCTTTCGCGGCGCGTATGGGCGGGCACTTTCTGATAGCGCAGGCCCAGCGCAATATTGTCATAGACCGTCAGGTGATCCAGCAGGTTGAAGTTCTGAAACACAAACCCGATCCGGCTGGCCCGCAGTTCGGCAAGACGAATGTCCGGCATCTGGCCGACATCCTGCCCATCAAACAGATACTGCCCCTGCGTCGCCCGCTCGAGAGTGCCGAGTATATTGAGCAAGGTGGATTTACCACTGCCCGAAACCCCTGTCACCGCCACGAATTCCCCCGCCTCGATGGCCAGAGACACCCCGCGCAGAGCCAGTACGGGCCGCGCGCCACCGGTATAACTATGTTCAATATCACTCAGTTCAATCAGGGCCATAAGGACTGTGCCATCATCGCTTCAGGTCAGGTTGGGGAAGGTAAAGGCAAAGGTGGTTTGCCCTGCCCTGCCGTCCACCAGTTCAAGATTACCACCATGCGCCAGAGCAATCTGACGGGCAAGGTTCAGGCCGGTGCCGGTGCCTTTCGGCTTGGTAGATGAAAACCCGTTAAACAGCTGATTTATAATATCGGGCGAAATGCCCGGGCCATTATCGGCGATAGCTATCCTCCAGAACCTCGCCGTCCGGGCAACCGTTACGGTTATATGCCTCTGGCTCCCAAGGGCTTCAGTAGCCTCAAGCGCATTGGTCAGCACATTGATAATCGCCTGCTCCAACTGGGATTCATCGGCAAACAACCGGCCCGATACGTCATCCACCTGAAGGTCGAAAAGCACATCTCCGGCGTCATGGCTGCGGGTAAATATGGACAGAATATCCCGCACCAGTTGACCCGGGTCTACCGGCTGAAGAACCGGCTCAGGCAACCGCGCCACTGAGCGGTAAGCCTCTATGAAACAGGTCAGATTAGCGGTCCGCCGCGCCAGTGTGTCCACCGCTTCCCGTGCACCGTCAATGTCTGTTTCATCCGTCAGGTACATGCCGGCAATTTCCGCCAGAGATGACACCGGCGTCAGAGAATTCATGATCTCATGGCTGAGTATCTGCAACGTATCGCGCAAGGCTCCGGCTTCGGCCTTGTGAATTTCGGCCTCAACATCCATCAGTGCCGCAAGGCGCACAAACTGCTGATCATTTTGAACTTCACTCAGGCTTAAAGCGTAGCGCCGCCCACCTATACTGACGATCGGCCGCACCTTGTGCATTGGCGCCGACAGGGCCGCACTCAGTTCTTCGAATGACAGCGGAATGGCGTCGTCTGTTTGAAACAACGCCCGTGCCGAGCGGTTGAGCGCCTGAGGCGGCAAATCGCCCGCATAGCTGACAAGCGGGATGGGCATCTGATCCAGCAACGCACGTAAATGTTCCGGATCAGCCTCATGACGGTCTTCGCGGATGACCGCCACTTTGCGTTGATAGCTATATCCCCCCGCCGCCACCAGCAACAGTCCGGTCGCAATCAGCCCCCCGACCACGGCATTGGCCCACAGATGCCGCATCAGCGAATCATAGGTAAACACGCTTGTCAGCCCGAACAGCACCGTAATGAAAAGCCGTGCCCCCCGGGTCTCAAATACCATATTTGGACATCCTTCGGTACAGTGCCGGCCGCGACAGCCCCAGCGACTGCGCCGCCACCGAGACATTGAAATTGGCGCGCTTGAGCGCTTCTTCAATCAATGTTTTTTCAGAGTCTGCCAGTTTGGGCGCCTGAGAATATTCGCTGGGGGCCGTATCTGTGAAAACGAAATCCTGCACATCCAGCACATCCCCATCCACCAGAATGGCCGCGCGCTCTATCAGGTGCCGCAGGGCGTGAATATTGTCCCCCCAGACATGCGCCATAAGCTGCGATTGCGCCTCAAGTGTCAGGCTTTTATCCGGAAATCCATGCTGCTGACAGGTTATGCGCAGAAAATGCTCCGCCAGAGGCACGATGTCCTCGCGTCGCTCACGCAGGGGCGGCAAATCAATCTCCAGCGTACTGACCGCATAAAGCAAGCCACGATCCAGCCCGAGATCACCGCTCAATGCCGTCGTCGCCACCAGACGATTATTTTGTCGCGACGCCTGCGCCATCCAGGCCAGCAGTCCCGACGCCAGCGCCGCAGGCAAACGTTCAATATTTTCCACCAGCACGGTCGTGTTTTCAAGATCGGAAAGCTGAGACAGCTCAATGGCCTGCGCATCAAGCTGAATCAGTCTGGCACGACCGGATTGCCGGTGCAGAACATTGGCCGCCAATGTCTTACCCGTGCCTGTCTCGCCCCGCATTAACACAGAGACTGCCAGTGGCGCACAGCGATCAATACCGGCCTTGGCCTGACGGATTGAGGTCGATTTGCCGACCAATACCGAAGGGTCAACAGCCGCATCAGTTTCGCCACTACGCTTCTGTCTGGCCTCTTCGATGGCTTCGACAAGCCGATTATTATTCCACGGCTTCATAATGAAGTCCGTAGCCCCGAGGCGCAGCGCCTGAACCGCAATTGATAGTCCGCTGTGCCC
>JBCEBX010000167.1:0-3652 GCA_039206455.1 Asticcacaulis sp. | reverse complement strand
GCTGCGCAACGCGCGCATCGCGCTGGCGCTGGCGGCGCAGCAGGTGGTGCGCAACGGCCTGCGCATGCTGGGCGTATCGGCGCCGGAGACCATGTGAGCGTGCGCCAGCGGCTTTCGGGTCGCGACTACAAGCACGCCAATCCGCGCGAGGGCGGTTTCGACATCGGCCTGTGCGTGCCCGGTGACGACAATGACATTCGCCCGTGGATCATGGCGGAGAATGTCCCGCAGGCAGTTCAGCCCTTCAACCCCTGAGGTCTGGCCTTTGGAGAAATTAAGATCGAGCAGAATGACATCGACCGGAACCGAGACGATACGGCTCAGGGCTATGTCCGGGTTTTCCGCCCCATAGAAAATATAGCCACGCTTTTCCAGCAGAAGCTGGGCGGTCTTACGCACATCCGCATCATCGTCAATAAACAGAACCGTTTTACGAGACTCAGACATGGTCAATTCCGGACACACCGATCAAATAAGCGGACAAGTTAGCGTTACCACTTGCAAATTGTCAAACAACTTAACAGATTAGGGAGACAGGCAAATCATCTGTATGATCCATTAAGGCGGCGCAGACCGCCCATGATACACAACAGATCCAGCCGGCTATAACGGGGATACAGAGGGAAGACAGGGAAAACCAACCGATACCCAAACGTTTCAAGGAGACGACGCGACACGCCTGAACACAGAATGGCACCCGTCTCCGGTCTTAGGATCAGGCTGCGCAGTCCCGGCCTTGATCCGCATTCTGCCGGACTGCATTCTTCCCGACTATTCACCCCTCTGATCATGGATCGGAGGGGCGCTTTTTGGGAGATAATTTATAAAAATAATGAGGAAGCCCCATGAACCCGATTTCCCGACGCACGGTTGTTTCAACCCTGGCCCTTGGTGCCGCTGGCCTGTCCAGCGGCGCCCTGACCACCGGTGCCCTGGCCCAGACCCGATCCCCAAGACAGGTTGATCTTGATATCCGTCAGGCGACGCAACCCGTTGACCGCTTTTTTGATCTGTCTGTCGGTGCCGACTATCCTGGCGTTACGATCCGTGAGGCGAATCTGGCGCAACTGCGCACCGCCACAAAGGAATTAGGCTTCCGCTACATCCGTTTCCACGACATCTTTCACGATGAACTGGGCACCGTAAAAATGGTCGACAACAAACTGGTCTATGACTGGACAAAGATCGACTATCTTTACGACAACTTCCTGAAAATGGGCATCAAACCGTTCATCGAACTGGGCTTCACGCCAACGGTCATGCGGACGTCGGAACAGACCCTGTTTTACTGGAAAGGCAATACTTCGCACCCCCGCTTTGATCTGTGGAAGCAACTGATTGACGCCTTTGCCCGTCATCTGATCACCCGTTACGGACTTGAGGAAGTGCGTAGCTGGTATTTCGAGGTCTGGAACGAACCCAATCTTGACGGCTTCTGGCAATATGCCGATCAGGAAGTCTATTTTGCGCTCTATGCCCTGACCGCCCGCACGCTTAAGGCCGTTGACCCACAATTGCGTGTCGGCGGGCCCTCAACCGCCGGTGCCGCATGGGTGCCTGAGCTTCTGGCCTATTGCAAACAGACCAACACGCCCATCGATTTTGCCACCACCCATACCTATGGTGTCGATTACGGCTACCTCGATGAAGAAGGCAAGATGGACCTTCAGCTGTCGCAAAACCCGAACGCCATCATCGGTGATGTGCGCAAGGTACGTAACGAGATCGAGGCATCGCATAAGCCCGGCCTGCCGCTGTTCTTCACCGAATGGAGCACCAGCTATAACCCCCGCGACCTCAGCCACGACTCCTATGTAGCCGCGCCCTATATTATCAGCAAGCTGAGAGGCACGCAGGGACTGGTGCAGGGCATGAGCTACTGGGTCTATTCTGACCTGTTCGAAGAACCCGGCCCGCCGAGCACGCCTTTCCACGGCGGTTTCGGCCTGATGACCAAAGATGGTATCCGTAAGGCTTCATGGTTTACCTACAAATACCTGAATACACTTACAGGCAATGAGATCCCGACATCCGACACGCAGGTCTGGGCCGCTGTCGATCAGGGCCGGATCAACGCCGTTGTCTGGGACTTTCAGTTGCCCGATCAGAAGGGCCGCAGCAATGGCACCTTCTTCAGCAAGCTGGTGCCCAATAGCGCCTCTGCACCGGTCAAGCTAAAGCTGACCGGCCTGTCATCCGGTCGTTACCGGCTGAAAATCAACCGCGCCGGCTATAAGACCAATGACGCCCATAGCCTGTATATTGAAATGGGCTCGCCTGCCGAACTGAATGCGTCACAACTGAAAACGCTGCAAAATGCGACGCGCGATCTGCCTGAACGTGAGCAAACCCTTACGGTCGGCCGCAGCGGAACGGTCGAAATCAGCCTGAATATGCATAGCAATGATATTGTTCTGGTCGGACTTGAGCCGGTCTGATCCGATATCGATACATTCAAAAAAACTATTCTGGGGAAGCCGTAATATGTCTAAACTTTCACGCCGCCATCTGTTCCAGTCGGCACTGGCCGGCGCAGCCCTCGCACCGGGCGCCGCTCTGGCGCAGACGAAAGCGCCCGCGCCAGTCCAAGCCTGTATCAGGCCTGAAGACATAAAATGGGGCAAGGGCATCGAAGGCCAGCGCAAGGCTGATCTGGGTAACGGTTTCTTCCAGAACCCGATCGTTCCGGGCGACCACCCTGACCCGACCATCCTCAAGGACGGCGAGAACTACTATATGACGTTCTCGTCCTTCTATTCCTATCCGGGGCTGATCATCTGGCATTCCACCGATCTGGTGAACTGGGCACCGGTGGGGCCATCGTTGTTCAAACCGCTGGGGACGATCTGGGCGGTGGATATCTGCAAGCACAATGATCGTTACTTCATCTATATTCCTGCGGCCCCCGATGGCGGCGAATGGTCGATCTATGCCATCTGGGCCGACGACATCAAAGGCCCGTGGAGCGATCCGGTCGATCTGAAAATCAGGGGTAGCATTGATCCGGGCCATATGGTCGGTGAAGACGGCAAGCGCTATCTGTTCGTCAATGGTATCCGTAAAATCCGCCTGACAGACGACGGGCTGGCCACTGATGGCCAGATGGAAGACGCCTACAGCCCGTGGCTATATCCGGATCACTGGATCACCGAGAACTTTGCCCCTGAAGGTCCCAAGCTGCTTCGCCGCGGTGAGTATTTTTACATTGTGACTGCCGTCGGTGGTACGGCTGGCCCTGTAACCGGACACATGGTTATTGCCGCCCGCTCCAAATCCATTCACGGGCCGTGGGAACATCACCCGCAAAACCCGCTGATACGTTCCGAGCGCGAGGATGAACCGTGGTGGTCACGCGGCCACGCCACCCTGATCGAAGGCCCCGCCGGTGACTGGTGGACGGTCTATCACGGCTATGAGAACGGCTACCGGACACTGGGTCGTCAGACCTTGCTGGAACCGATAGAATGGACACCGGACGGCTGGTTCAAGGCGACGGGCGGCGACCTCTCAGCCCCCCTGCCCAAACCAAAGGGCGGCAAAACCAGCCCCAACGGACAGGCCCTGTCTGACGACTTCTCAACCAATCGCTTCGGCATCCAGTGGGCGTTTCACGACCCCAAGCCGGATGAGATGTCACGTGTAACCCGTGCGA
>JBCEBX010000166.1:0-4244 GCA_039206455.1 Asticcacaulis sp. | reverse complement strand
TCTGGAATCGCTGATCCCGACATTGCAGAACCTGAAGGCGCTCGAAGGGCCGCATCAGCGCGTCGCCGATATTCAGTTTCAGCGCGGCCAGATTACCGATGCGGCCGTGGCTTGCGGTAACGATGACACCGGCAAAGGTGAGGATAAATCCCGCCACCTGCGCCCAACTGGCCCGGACGCGAAACAGCGCAAAATTCAGCAGAAAAATGGTCAACGGCATGGCGGCGTGCTCAATGACCACGTTCAGTGTGCTGGTGTGCACCAGAGCCGTGTACATAATGGTATTGAAGACCCCGAAGCCTATGAACCCATAGCCGAGTAAAAGCGGCAGATGACGTTTGATTACCGGCCAGTCGGCCTTGATTTCCTTAAAAGAAATGGCAAAAATAATCCCCATGGCCAGTATCCAGCGCAAGGAATTAAGCATGGCCGGACTGATGTGGCCTACGGCAATTTTTCCGCCCACCATATTGCCCGCCCAGAACAGGGTCGCCGTCATCAGGCAGAGATAGGCGGTGAGCGAGGATTTATCGGCTACGCGAATGGACACGGGCTTTCACCTCAGATGGTCAGGCCGCGATAGCACAAAAAAACCGGTGCGCGTATTCTTTTTGCTTTGACTTTGCCCGAAAGCCTTATAACCACCCACGCTTATTAATTATTTTTGGCCTGCCGTATGGGCGAAGATCGGGACGGATGTAAATGACCACGCTTGTCGTAAAATTTGGCGGTTCGGTGCTGGTGTCGGAAGCGGCGCTGCAACGGGCGGTTTCGGAACTCTACCGCTATGTGCGCGATGCCCATAAGGTGATTGCCGTGGTGTCGGCCTTCAAGGGCGAAACCGATCAGCTTCTGCGTCAGGCCGTAAGCTACACCCAGGCCTCAAGTTCCTCCGCCACGCCGCATCTGATTGGCACGGGCGAAGTGAAAGCGTCTTCGCTTCTGGCCATGGCCTGTGAGCGTTCGGGCATTGTCACGCGCTACCGTTCCGCCAGCGAAATCGGCCTGATTGCCGAGGGCGATCATTTCAGCGCCAATCCGGTATCCCTTAAGACCGCTGTCCTGACCGAAGACCTGAAAACGGTCGATCTGGTGGTGGTGCCGGGCTATCAGGCGGAAACCGCTGCCGGTGAGCCGGTTCTGCTCGGTCGTGGCGGCTCGGACCTGAGTGCCGTCTTTATCGGCAAATCCCTTAAGGATGCGGGCCACGACGTGCGTGTGCGCCTGACCAAGGACGTCGACGCGGTCTATGACACAGACCCTGCCGCCTATCCCGACACCGCAAAGCCCTATGCGTCGCTCAGCTGGGACGAAGCCGAAAAGATCGCCTTCCCGATCGTTCAGGCCAAGGCCATGCGTTACGCCCACGAAAACGACCTGACGGTCGAGGTAGCGGCACTGGCCAAGGGCTATGAGACGGTGCTCGGCACCGAAACAAAGCTGCGCACCAAACCGGTTGCAAAGCGTAAAATCCGCGTCGCCGTCATGGGCGCAGGCGGGGTAGGGGCCATGTTCCTGCAACGCGCTCAGGAATGGTCTGATCTCATTGAGGTTGACCGTATTCTGGTGCGTGATCCGGCCAAGCGCCGTGATCATCCGCTGTCTGCCAAATTCACCGCCGATGCCCGCAGCTTTGCCCGCGCGGATGTCGATGTGTTCGTCGATATCGGCACCGGCGTGTCGCCATCGGCAGAATTGCTCGAAGACTTCCTGAAACTCGGTGTCGGCGTAACTTCGGCCAACAAACAGGCCGTGGCCGCCGCACAGGACAAGCTGAAAGCCGCCTCCAAGGCTTCCGGCGCGCTCCTGACCTATTCGGCTTCGGTCGGTGGTGGCGCACCGATCATCGAGGCCCTTCTGCGCGCCGTAAAATCGCATAAGATCAAATCGATCGCTGGTGTGGTCAACGGCACATCAAACTTTGTTATCGATCAGGTCGAAGCCGGTAAAACCTTCGATGCCGCGATGGACGAAGCCCGCCGTCTGGGCTTTGCCGAGCCTGATTCGACCGCCGACCTTGACGGCACCGATGTCGGTGCCAAGCTGAAGCTGCTGCGGGAAATTGCCTTCCCCGGCATCACGCCTACCCATGTCGAAGTCGGTGCCATCACCGAAGAGTCACTGGTCATCCCTGAGGGCAAGGGCCTGCGCTATGTTGCCCGCGCCATCATGACCGATAAGGGGCTTGAGGTGTCCATGAAGCTTGAGGTCCTGCCGCTGGATAACTATCTGGTCGGGGCCAGAGGTGAGCAGAACCGCGCCATCATCGAACTGGATAATGGTGAATTCTGGTACGTGACCGGTAAGGGCGCAGGTGCCTGGCCGACCTCTGAGGCGCTTCTGGCGGATGTGCTCCAAATTGCCCGTGACGGCAATCTGAAGGCCTGATGACGCCCGAAGCCTGCAACGCTTTCTGCGCGGCCCTGCCTGCGGCGACCCATGTGGTTCAGTGGGGCGGGGCCGATGTCTGGAAAGTCGGAGCTAAGGTATTTGCCATTGCCGGCCGTGGTGACGACAATCACCTGAGCATCAGCTTTAAGGTCACGCCCTTAGTCTTTGAAATATATAGAGATCATTCTGACTGTCGGCCCGCACCTTATCTGGCCTCGCGCGGCATGTCATGGATACAATATTACCAGGGTGACACGCTCAGTGATGACGACCTGAAAGGGTTGATCATCGATTCCCATAGGCTGGTCGCCGCCGGTCTCCCCAGGAAAACGCAGAAAGAGCTTGGTCTGATATGAACTATCGTCACGGCTTTCACGCTGGTAATTTTGCTGATCTGGCCAAACACGCGGTCTTGCTGGCCTTCCTCAAGGACCTGCGCGGTGCTGACAAGCCGCTGAGGGTCATTGATACCCATGCAGGTGCCGGGCTTTATGACCTGTCCGATCCGCACTTTGCCCGCTCCAAAGAAGCCGAGGCCGGTATCAAGTTCCTGATGGAACAGACCGCCCCCGAAAGCCTTAAGCCGCTGGCCGACTATGTGCGTGCCAAAAACGCGGCGGCGGGTTTCAGATCGCGCATCGGTCTTTATCCGGGATCGCCGCTGATGGTCGTCGATCATCTGGGGTCCGAAGGCGACTATATCGGCTGCGAACTGCGTGAGGACGACTACACGCGCCTGAAAGAGACTATTGGCCGTCGCGGTGATGTCGATCAGGCGGATGGCTACAAGACCGCCCTGAAACGCAGCGAAACGCCGAAGAACCTTCTGTGGCTGATCGACCCGCCCTTTGAGCGCGGCGATGACTATGACCGCATCTGTGAAGTTCTGGCCGAAGGTCTGAAACTCAGGCCCGACCTGATGGCGCTGGTGTGGTTGCCGCTCAAGGATCTGGAAACCTATGACCGGTTTCTGCGGCATCTGGAATGTGCGCTGTTTGAAGATATTTCCGATCACGGCCCTGGGGTTGAGGCGGCGCAAATCCGCCTGCGCCCGCTGATCAATCCGTTGAAAATGAACGGCTGTGCGCTGGTGACGGTCAATGCCCCTGCGGCGGCCTCTCTGGCCCTGTCTGCGGTGGCCAAAGACGTGGCAACCCTGTTTGGTGAAGCCGGTTCCAAGGTGGTCGTTCAGTCTATAGATTAGGCGCTGCTGCCATAATCTGGTTGTGTTCTGCCGGATAATCGGGCGAAATCTTTACGGAGGAACGCCCTATGGAAACCAACGAAATTCACCGCGGACGTCTGATCGACCATATTCAGCTTGTGGTCAGCGACCTCGCGGCCAGTCACCGGTTCTATAGTTCTGTCTTTGAGGTGCTTGAAGTGCCGATGGGCGACTATATCGAAGGTGACTATTTCTGGGCCGATGAACTGTTTGTCTCATCCAAAGACAGCATTGCCGCCCAAGGCCACCTGACCGGCCGCCACCATCTGGCCTTTCAGGCAGGCAGCCGCGCACAGGTCGAAGCCTTTTACCACGCGGGCTTAGAGGCGGGCGGCACAGACAATGGCGCACCAGGCGAACGGCCTTATCATCCGGGCTATTATGCGGCGTTTCTGATCGACCCTGACGGCAACAATATCGAGGCCGTCTATCATGGCGAAGCCAAACGCTCGGCCCTTTCAGTTAAAATAACTTTTTAAGACATCAACGTAATACTGCAACGAGCATTTAAATAATTTGAGTTGAAGATGCGCGCTTTTACTGACTGCCTTAGGCCGCCTATACCTGAAATTTTTTCTGCAGCAGATAAGCTGAGAAAAGCTATTTTTGCTTATCATCGCAATGATAG
>JBCEBX010000165.1:0-4299 GCA_039206455.1 Asticcacaulis sp. | reverse complement strand
GGCGGACGGCAGCCGTTGTGCGGGATCGGGGTCACATCACGAATGGTGGTGATGGTGAAACCTACCGCCTGCAGGGCGCGAAGAGCTGATTCACGGCCCGAACCGGGGCCGGCTACGCTGACTTCGAGGGTCTTCACACCATGCTCGATGGCCTTGCGGCCGGCGTCTTCAGCCGCAACCTGAGCCGCATAAGGAGTCGACTTACGCGAACCCTTGAAGCCCATGTGGCCGGCTGACGACCAGGAAATAGCATTTCCCTGTGCATCGGTGATGGTGATCATCGTGTTGTTAAAGGACGCATTAACGTGCGCTACGCCCGACGTGATATTTTTGCGCTCGCGCTTTTTAACGCGTGAAGGTTCTTTGGCCATAAGTCAGTCCCGATTACTTCTTCTTGCCAGCGATAGGCTTCGCCGGGCCTTTGCGCGTACGCGCGTTGGTGTGGGTACGCTGACCGCGCACAGGCAGCCCCTTACGGTGACGCAGGCCGCGGTAGCAAGCCAGGTCCATAAGGCGCTTGATGTTCATCGACACTTCGCGACGCAGATCGCCTTCGACCAGATAATCACGGTCGATGGTTTCACGGATCTGCAACACTTCGGCGTCGGAAAGCTGGTTGACGCGGCGGCTGTCTTCGATGCCCACCTTGGTCACGATTTCCTCGGCCTTTTTCGCGCCGATGCCATGAATATATTGAAGCGCGATGATTACGCGCTTGTTGGTCGGTATATTGACGCCTGCAATACGGGCCACGTCTTGTTCTCCTGAACGTGTCTGGAAGCACGTTTAAAATACGAAATCGACGCGTATGCCGTCCTCTATCCTACCGGATGAGCGACAAAGACATGCGCGTATGCGTTTCGCGGAAGCTGCCCCTTATACAGAGGGTTTTGCTCCCGTCAATGGGTAGAAGTGAGATATTGTCAAGTTTCAAAGGGAAATCTTAACATATCCCGGCGGATAGACACCGGCCCGCCCTAAGTTACCTTAAAAGCGCACCGGTTTGGTATTTAGCCAACCAGAACCGAGAGGGCCTGCTCGACACGGCCTGAAACCTCCTCAACGGAGCCCAGACCATCGACTTCGGACAATTTGCCCTGAGCCGCGTAATAGGGAAGCAAAGGCGCTGTCTGGGCATTATAGGCTGCCAGACGCACCTTATAGGATTCGGGGTTGTCGTCCGAACGACCTTCTTCGGCAAAGCGCTTTTCAATGCGCTCCAGAAGCACGGTCTCGTCGACCTTCAGACGGACCACGCGATCAATCTGCGAACCGCGCTCAGCCAGCATGGCATCAAGCGCTTCCGCCTGAGCTACGGTACGTGGAAAGCCGTCAAAGATGGCGCCACCAGCGGCTTCCGCCTCAGGTAAGCGCTCACGGATCAGGTCGATAACGATATCGTCCGACACCAGACCGCCCGTATCAAGAATAGACTTCACGCGCTGACCAAGTTCCGAACCGGCGGCAATGGCTGCACGCAGCATGTCGCCGGTCGAAAGCTGCACCATGTTATGGGCGACCACAAGGCGCTTGGCCTGCGTCCCCTTACCGGCAGCTGGCGGTCCGAAAAGAACCAGATTCATTTACCGCGCCCTCCCCTGAGCTTAGATTTTTTAATCAGGCCGTCATACTGGTGCGCCAGAAGATGCGACTGAATCTGCGCCACCGTATCCATGGTCACGGTCACCACGATCAGGATCGACGTACCACCAAAATAGAAGCTGGCATTCCCAAGGCCCATGACCAGAAACTCCGGCAACAGACAGACCAGCGTAATATAGGCAGCACCGATCACCGTAATGCGCGTCAGCACATAGTCGATATATTCGGCCGTGCGCTTTCCCGGACGAATCCCCGGCAGGAAGCCACCATATTTGCGCAGATTCTCAGCGGTTTCCTCAGGGTTGAACACCAGCGAGGTGTAGAGGAAACAGAAGAAGATGATCAGCGAGGCATACAGGAAGACAAACAGAGGCTGCCCCTGATGAAGTTGCGCCGTCAGGCCAGGCAACCATGACAACCAGCTGGGCACGCTGTCCGGATTTTGCCCGAGGAAGGCCGCCGCAGTCGTCGGCATCAGCAGAAGCGACGAGGCAAAGATCGGCGGAATAACACCGGCGGTGTTGACCTTAAGCGGCATGAAGGACGATTCGCCCCCCGTCATGCGGTTCCCCACCTGACGCTTCGGATACTGCACCAGCAGACGACGCTGGGCGCGTTCCATGAAGACGATGAAGATGATGGTGGCGATGACAACAACCACAACGAAGAACAGGATAAATGCCGTGATCTGACCTTCTTTCGACAGGGCCAGAAGATTGGTGATCGTGCGCGGCAAAACCGCGACAATACCGGCAAAAATGATCAGTGAAATACCGTTACCGATGCCGCGTGCGGTGATCTGTTCACCCAGCCACATCAGGAATATGGTGCCACCGGTCAGGGTAACGACCGTGGTAATCAGGAACATTGGCCCCGGATTGAGCGCCAGAGACGGGCTTGCCGCCTGCATCCCTGCGGCAATCGAGAACGACTGCACCAGCGCCAGCAGAAGCGTCAGGTAACGCGTGTACTGGTTAAGCTGTTTACGACCGGCTTCCCCGCCCTCTTTACGCAGCTTTTCCCAGGGACCGTATACCGACCCCATAAGCTGAACGATAATCGAGGCCGAGATATAGGGCATGATGTTCAGAGCGAAGATAGCCATCCGCTCGACCGCGCCCCCTGAGAACATGTTGAACATGCCCAGAATGCCTTGCGACTGACCGGAAAAGGCCTGCGAAAACGCCGCAATATCGATACCCGGAATGGGGATATAGGTCCCCAGACGGTAAACGATCAAAGCCCCTAATGTAAAAAGAAGACGTTTATGAAGATCCTTAGCCTTGGCGAAGGCTCCGAAATTCATATTGGCCGCCAGTTGTTCAGCCGCAGATGCCATGAAAACCTCAGATCACGGGCAGAATCACTCTCCTGCCCCTATGAAAACCACCCTAATTTGCGTGAGACACCTTTGTCAAAACGCGTCACACACGCATATGGGGCCGATATAAGGAAACGACACCCCGAACTGTAAAAATTCGGGGTGTCATCTATTCCTTAGGCTTCAGCCTTGACCGGACGCTTTTGGGTTACGGAACCACCCGCCGCTTCAACGGCCTTAACCGCCGAGGCGGACGCCGAATAAACGGTCAGGTTCAGCTTGGCTTTCAGTTCGCCTTCACCGAGCAGACGCACGCCGTCCAGCTCACGACGGATAACGCCAGCGGCCTTCAGGGCAGCGGCATCAAGCGCCTGAGACGCATCGAGCTTGCCAGCATCGATGGCCTGTTGCAGACGCCACAGGTTTACTTCTGCGAATTTCAGAGCGAAGGGATTGTTGAAGCCGCGCTTAGGCATACGCATGTACAGCGGCATCTGACCGCCTTCAAAGCCTTGCAGCGAAACGCCGGTACGGGATTTCTGACCCTTTACACCGCGACCTGCAGTCTTGCCCTTGCCGGAGCCTGGGCCACGGCCCACGCGCATACGGCCCTTGGTGGCGCCTTCATTGTCGCGGATTTCATTCAACTTAGTCATGTTATGCCTCTTTAAAAAGAATTACGCCGACACACCTGTGCCGACTCGGCCGAAAGGATTTTCAGGTATCCCATACAGGAATCTGCCTCTCATAAATAGCAAAACGCCTCCGCAGGGGTCTGCGGAGGCGTTTTATTTTCAGCTCTGAAAGCGTTCGTTCTACTCAACGATCTCGATCAGGTGAGCCACCTTGGCGATCTGACCGCGTGTCGAAGGCGTATCTTCAAGCGTAGATACACGGCCGATACGGTTCAGACCCAGACCAATCAGCGTTGCGCGCTGGTGCGCGGTACGGCGAATGGGGGAGCCCGTTTGCTTAACAGTCACAGTAGCCATGATTTAGCCCTCCGCTTCGGTCGAGGCAGCGCCATCGGCACGACGAGGCAGAAGATCAGCGACCTTCTTGTTACGCTTTGCAGCGACCTGACGGGGCGAATTTTGCTCCTTCAGGGCCTCAAACGTGGCGCGAACCATGTTGTAAGGGTTAGAGGAACCGAGCGACTTGCCGACAACGTCGGAAATGCCGAGGGTTTCCAGAACCGCACGCATAGGACCACCCGCGATCACGCCGGTGCCCGGAGGCGCCGTGCGAAGCTGGATCTTGCCAGCGCCCCAACGGCCGTAACCGTCATGGTGCAGGGTGCGTGATTCACGAAGCGGAACGCGGATCAGCGACTTCTTGGCTTCTTCGGTGGCCTTGCGGATGGCTTCCGGCACTTC
>JBCEBX010000164.1:0-4314 GCA_039206455.1 Asticcacaulis sp. | reverse complement strand
GTACTGGCTACCGCCGCAGCATAGGGCAGTTCTTCGTGGACACGCAAAAACAGCTTTTCGCGGGTAATTTCCGCCGCCAGAATACGTATGGGCGCATCCGCCGCCTGATCCTCTGGATAGAGCCACGGCCCCTCTGGCATCTTGTCCGCCAGCGCCTGCTTGAGGTCAGCGACCCCATGTCCCTTATCAGCCGAAATCATGAACACCTGTTCAAAGATACCTTCCTTGAACAGATGATCCGCGAGCGCCAGAAGGTTATCGCGGCGCAGAAGGTCAATCTTGTTGAGCGCCAGAATAACCTTTTTACCATTGGCCTTCAGGCTTTCGATAATGGCTTCGGCATCGGCGACATCGCGCTTGTCGGCCCCTGACGCCTTGGTGTCTTCGGAAGGGAAATGGACATTCAGGTGCGCCGAGGCATCAATCAGCAATACCACCACGTCCGCATCATCCGCCCCGCCCCAGGCCGATTTAACCATGGCCCGATCCAGCCGCCGGCGCGGTTTGAAGATGCCCGGCGTATCCACCAGCACAATCTGAGCGTCGCCATGGATCGCTATACCACGCACCGGAAAGCGCGTGGTCTGGACCTTTTGCGTGACAATGCTGACCTTGGTGCCAACCAGTTGGTTGACCAGTGTGGATTTTCCGGCATTAGGCGCGCCGATAATGGCGGCAAAACCGGCTTTTGTATCAGAGATAGCAGACGTATCGGACAAGGGAACTCTTCTTGAATAGGATGATTAAGGCTTATCAAGACCGTGGCGTTCGATAAAACCGATAGCCGCCGCCTTTTCCGCCTCCTGCCGTGACCGGCCCTTGGCGATTAAAACCTCATACCCTTTTAGCGTCAGTTGCATCGTAAAGATAGGGGCATGGTCAGGGCCTTCGCGTCCGACCACCTCATACTCCGGCGCAGGCAGCTTCTGACGGGCCGCCCATTCCTGAAGATGTGATTTGGGATTGAGCACAGCGCGACGGACACCAGCCTTAATGCGCGGCAACCAGTACGGCAGAATGATGCGGTCAACCGCCTCCTTACCGCCATCCAGATACAGTGCCGCAATCACGGCTTCACAGGCGTCCCCTAATATACTGAGGTTCTTGCGCCCCCCGCTGCGGGTCTCACCGGCGGCTAGACGCATGACCGGCCCCAGTTCCAGCGCCTGAGCGACCTCGGCACAGGTTTCACGGCTCACGAGGCCATGCAGGCGCTGCGACAGTTCACCTTCATCGACATCCGGGAAACTGCGGATCAGGTTTTCGGCCACCATCAGCCCGAGAACGCGATCCCCCAGAAACTCAAGGCGCTCATAGTTGACGACCTTGGTGTCCGTGACACTGGGGTGCGTCAGGGCGGCATCCAGAAGACTTTTGTCTTTGAATTCATAGCCCAGCCGCGTTTCAACGGCGCTCAGTTGACCGCGACGATGATCGGACGTGTCTTTTTTCAGTATGCGTGCCATCCAGAAGGTTGCTTCTGGTCTAGTGCAAGGACTTGAAGAAACGATCCCAGCGCAGATCAAGCCATGTCCACGGCTTCCACAGAGACGCGCCACGATTCCATGACAGCAGGATCATGCTTGCCTTTCCCTCAAGGTTTTCTGCCGGCACAAAACCGACGCCATCCGCATAGACTGGAAAGCGGCTATCGGCCGAATCGTCGCGGTTATCGCCCATGACGAAGTAATGGTTCTCAGGCACAATGAAGGCTTCGGTATTATCGCCCTGAGTGTCGTTACGCAGGTCCTGAATCTGGTGGTTTTTACCGTTCAGGCTTTCCTGCTGTACCGTAGCATAGGCATTACCGTACTTTTCCAGCACCGGTCCCTGATCGATCAGCGGCACCACCTCGTCATTCAGGAACAACTGCCCGTTACGCATCTGCACCTTATCACCAGGCACGCCGATCACGCGTTTGATGTAGTCGGTCTTGTTGTCACGCGGCAGCTTGAAGACAACAATATCCCCACGCTCGGCCTGTTTAGCAAATATGCGGCCTTCGAACACAGGCGGCGAAAACTGAATGGAATGCTTTGAGTAGCCATAGTTCCATTTGGAAACGACTATGTAATCGCCTTCATACAGGTTCGGCTCCATTGAAGCCGATGGAATGGTAAACGGCTGAAACAGGAAAGTACGGAACACCAGCGTGATTAGGAGCGCAATCAGCACTGTCTTGACGATATCCCACGTATCTTCTTTCACCGGTTTATCGGTATCAACGCCTGTATTATCTGCGCTCATGAATATGTATTCCCCATAAATATCAGGCCTGACTATCGCCGTTTTGTGGCATGGATAAGGCTTCGATGACCACATATGCCCCCGCATAGGGCCATTCGTCCGTCAAGCTTAGATGAATATGCGCCTGCTGACCAGACGGCGTAAGCGCCCTAAGCCGCTCAAGCGCCCCGCCCTTAAGGATGACCGAAGGCTTGCCCAGATCATCCCGTGCAATTTCAACATCCGGAAAGCGGAACCCCCTGAGGCCCGTCCCCAGCGCCTTCATCACCGCTTCCTTGGCAGCATAGCGTTTGGCATAAACGGCCACGGGTTTGGCCACGGATTGCGCATAGGCCTGTTCCGCAGGTGTAAAGACACGATTGACAAAGCGCTCACCAAAACGGGTCACCGACTGATCGATGCGGCGTATATCACACAGGTCTGTGCCGATGCCGATGATCACAGTCGGGCCGCATCCATCAGGTCACGCATCCGGCGTATGGAAGCATCAAGCCCCGTAAAGATCGCCTCACCAATCAGAAAATGACCGATATTCAGTTCGCGTATCTGCGAAATTTTCGAGATAAAGCTTACGGTGTCATAATCGATGCCATGACCAGCATGGACTTCGATACCCACCTCATGCGCCAGATTGGCCGCCCATTCCAGACGCCGCATCTCATCATTGAACAGGGTCATCTCTCCGGCCCGCCAGGTATCGCACAGGGCACCGGTATGAAACTCAACGACCGGCGCACCTATATCAGAGGCCGCTGACACCTGTGCCGCATCCGCCGCAATGAACAGAGATACACGAATACCCGCCGCCTTGAGACGCGCGGTCGCTTCGCCCACCTGATCCGTATTGCCCGCCACATCAAGCCCGCCTTCGGTCGTGCGTTCCTGACGCCGTTCCGGCACCAGACACACCGCATGCGGCTTAAGCTTCAGCGCGATACCGATCATTTCATCAGTAACCGCCATTTCAAAATTAAGCGGCGTATTCAGTTCGTTACACAGATCACCTAAGGCCCAGATATCCTTATCGAGCACATGCCGACGATCTTCACGCAGGTGCGCCGTAATCCCGTCAACACCCGCTTCAATCGCCTGTCCGGCTGCGCGAACCGGATCAGGCGCACTGCCGCCACGGGCATTGCGCACGGTCGCTACGTGATCAATGTTCAAACCTAAACGAATACGGTTGGGGGTCATCAGGAGGCTTTCGATATCCGGCGCGAACCGGGGTCTTCAACCGGAATAGCCGCCAGTTCGGGCGGCAGGGCATCCGCCGGATAAGCGGGCACCTCTAAGGTCGCCAGAGCGATCAAAGGCACCCCGACATCGGCCTTCCCCCCCGAACGGTCAACGATACAGGCCGCAGCCACCACCTCACCACCGGCGGCCTTAATGGCAGCGATACATTCGCGTGACGACAGGCCCGTGGTGACGATATCTTCAACCATCACCACCTTTTCGCCCGGCTCGATGTGGAAACCGCGACGCAGCTTGAATTCGCCGTCCACACGCTCAACATAAAGCGAGCGTACCTTCAGGTGACGTGCGGTCTCATAGCCAGGAATAATACCACCGACCGCCGGTGAAATCGCCACATCGACCTGACCGACTTCAGCGGTAATTTTTTCAGCCAGCGCCTTACACAGACGCTCGCAGCGCTCCGCCTCCATAAACACCAGATTCTTTTGCAGAAACAACGGGCTATGCAGACCACTTGAGAGAACGAAATGACCTTCACGCAGGGCATTGGCGGCGCGAAATTCGTTGATTACGTCTTCAGAGGTCATGCGGCAGATTCCTTAACTAACAGCGCTTTCCTTTACCCCAAGCCGCGCCACAGACGCAACGCCTTTCAGTTATAGACACCGATAGCGGGATTACCCCCGAACGCGCTCGACCCCTTCAACCGACGGACAGGTGCGAATAGCAGCAATGATATTGGCCAGATGTCGGGCGTCCATTACCTCGATGTCAAAGCGCGCATCGATGAAATCCACCTGCTGATCGGCCAAATGAATATTGACGATATTGCCCTTGGCCTCACCGATCAGGGTGCAGGCCGGGCCGAGC
>JBCEBX010000163.1:0-4358 GCA_039206455.1 Asticcacaulis sp. | reverse complement strand
TAAAAATGCGCCGGGTCATAATAACCGTGGTTCCAGGGCTTGAACGCGTCTCGACATTCAACTGTGCATTACCCGCCTGATAGGGCACCGGCTGCGCCATCGCTGCCGTTCCCGCCAGAGCCATTATCATCGCCGTCGCGGCCATATGCCTCATTGGATAGCTGCTCATCGTGTAACCACCACCTCTGAGGCCTGACCGTTACGCACCACCGTCACCGTATTGGTGCTTGTTGTGCCTGTATTGCCCACCCGACCGGACGGGCCGTTTACATCGGCATAGGAACGCAGCATCAGGGCCAGCGTGCCTTGCGCCCGCGCCTGCGCCAGCGCCTGCCCTTCTTCGGGTGTCACCTCAACCGTCGCCGTCGCCCCCACAACCGCATTGCCTTCGGCAGGCGCCGTCACCGCCTGATCGATCGCCAGAACCTTGATATTGCGCAGCACCTGACGCGTGACCATGACATTGCTGCCCTCAGCCCGACGATCTTCGGCACTGACAAGAATATCCACGCGGTCACCGGGCAGGATAAAACCGCCTGCCGTCGTCTCGACACTGATCGGCACAGCCATGGCGCGCTTGCCCGGCTCAAGCATCACCGCCATCATACCGCTCTGACCGGCCTGAACGACCTTGCGGTCAATGATTGGTTCATTTTGCAGGATTGGCTCACGCACCACAGCATTGAGCAGATTTTCCTTGCCGCGCGTCGGATTAATCGCGGCATCGGCCGCTTCGGCCACGGCCTCACCCGCCTTGGCCAACTGATTCGTTTCTTCAGGGGATTTAGCGACCTCGACCACACCATCGGTATAATAGGCGGCATTAAGCGCATCGGCTGGCCAGTCTTTCCACATCAGATCGGCCTCAGCGATACGCTGCCCGACCTTGAGATCACGCGCCGCCACCAGCACTTTCGTCGTCGGTGCTTCCACGACCACCTTGCTTGCGCCTGTTTCAGCAGGGGTTTTACCGCCCACCAGCCCGCGCACCAGAAACGCCAGTAGTAACGCCGCTACGGCAGCTACTGCGAATACGACGTAACGTGACGCCTTCATTAAGCCCATTCCCCTGGAAGGATTCTGCCGGTATCCGCCGCAATCGCGATCTGGACACATGTCGACCTGATCAGCCGAATCCGTGATTTGCGTTTAAACAGGGCAAGTTTTGCTTAAGTTTGGTTAACGTTACCCTAAGACGCCGTTATATGGGCAAAGGTCAGGCAATAATTAACGCCTGAAATTAGCGTCTGAGCGGCAAACAGGCAGGCCCAAGAGGATCAAACGCCTTATAGGTCAGAATAAATTCCTGATGGCCAAGCGCTTCGGACTTGCTTAAGCCCCCTGCCGCCACAGTCAGCACCGCATCGATGATCTCGCTGCCGACCTCATCGAGCGACGCCCGCCCCTCCATGATACGTCCGGCATCAACATCCATATCCTCATGCAGTTTCTTATAGGTATCCGGATTGGCGCAGACCTTGATAACCGGTGAAATGGCGGATCCCACCACCGAGCCGCGCCCTGTGGTAAACATAGTCAGATGCGCCCCGCAGGCAATCAGTTCGACGATCTCAGCATTATCCGAGATATTGGGAAAACCGAAGCGCACCTCACCGTCCGGCACGACATCCAGCAGATAAAGCCCGCCACTTGGCGGCAGATCACCGGGTTTTAATATGCCACAAATCGGGGCCGAACCCGATTTGGAATAGGCCCCCATCGACTTTTCTTCCTGCGTCGTAAGCCCACCCTCGGCATTTCCCGGCGCAAAAGACCCATAGCCCATGACCGTATAATAGGCTTCGGCCTTTTGCACACAGGCCTCAAGCGCCGCCCCAAGTTCCGGCGTCACCGCGCGCGAGGCCATGATCTTCTCACAGCCGACAAGCTCACCGGTCTCTTCGAAAATACAGGCCGCGCCCTGCGCCCCCAACCAGTCAAATGCCCGACCAACCGCCGGATTCGCCGTAATGCCTGACGTTCCGTCCGACCCACCGCAAATCGTCCCGATCACCAGTTCGGAGACATCCATCGGCACCACAGGCACTTCAGCGGCAATGGCTTTCAGACGCGCCACCGCCTCAAGACCCTGCGCCACCGTCGAAAGCGTCCCCCCCGCGTTCTGGATCACCAGCGTCTCACACGGACGGCCAGACGCCTCAATGACCTGCTTCAGGCGCTCACGGTTGAAGCTCTCGCAGCCCAGCGAAATCAGCAAAACCCCGCCGACATTCGGATGGGTAGTCACTGCCGACATCACCTTGAAGGCATAGTCATTGGGATAACATCCCGGAAAACCGATCAGGTGAACTTCAGAACCATCAGATTTCGTCACGATCTGGCGCGCCACATGGTGCGCACATTCCACCAGATAGGCGACGGCGATAACATTGCGAATGCCCTTGCGACCATCGGCCCTGAGGCGTCCGGTCAGTTGCGGGCGATCATGTTCAATAAGCGTTTCCATCAGCCGACAACCTTACGTGTATGTGACGGAATATAGTCACTTTTCATATTATGCAGATGCACATGCCCCCCCTTCGGGGCGGCCCCCGTCATGGAACCAATAGGCGCACCGTATTTGATAATCTTGTCACCCACACTCAGATCATGGCGCGCCACCTTATGCCCGACCTCGATGCGCTCAGCGGCCACCACCTCTGCGCCATCAATCACCAGCCTGACGCCGGGTTCGATCACCTGACGGCACACCAGAACATTGTCATGATCATGCAGAAGTATCAGATCCGACGACACCCGCACATTCGCTTCCTTATCCATGCGCGGACTCCACCTGTGCGCTGTTTGCAGTTTGGGCCTGTGGTACAGGGGCGTCAGGATGCACCAGACCTTCTCCCTTGAGGTCAGACCAAAGCCCCTCAGGGATGTCCACCTGTCCATAACCCAGATTATCCGTCACCTGCTCCGGCTGCCCCATACCGATCAGCAAGCGTTTAACCACCGGATGCGCCAACGGGAACTGTAAGGCTGCCGCCGCCAATGGTACCGCGTGCGCCTCACAAATCGCTTCTATCCGCCGCACACGTTCCACAATGGCCTCAGGCGCAGGGGCATAGTTGTAGCAGGCCCCCTTGCGCGCCCCTTCGATCAGTATGCCCGAATTAAACGGTGCCGCGGCGATAACCGACACACCTTTTTGGGCGCATAGCGGAAAAAAAGTCTCAAGCGGTGACTGCTCAAGCAGGGTATAGCGTCCGGCCAGAAGCACTACATCGAGATCGACATCCGACATCAGGGTCTCGCAGATCGCGACCTCATTGACCCCCAGACCGATGGCCTTGATGCGCCCCTCAGCCTTAAGCTCAGTCATGGCGCGATAACCGCCCTCAAGAAAATCACGGTAATGGCGTGGATGCTCAGGCCCGTGGGTTACCGCCCCCAGATCGTGCGCCAGCAATATATCTATCTGTTCGCGCTGTAGCCGCATCAGACTGGCGTCAAAGCTGCGCATCACCCCGTCATAGCTATAGTCAAAGACCGGCTCATAGGGGTCGCCATCGACAAAGCCATGCCGGACCGTGCCCTCAGGCGGCGCATCGATTGGCTTGAGAACACGCCCTACCTTTGTGGAGACCGTAACCTCAGTCCCTTTCAGCCCCACACCCAGACGGCGTTCAGCCAGACCCTGACCATAGTGCGGCGCGACATCAAAATAGTGGATACCAGCCTCAAGCGCCGCCGCGATGGCGGCCTGAGCCGTTGCGTCATCGATCGCACGATAAAGATTGCCAATCGCGGCCGCCCCGAAGCCGAGTTGCGCTGTGCAATCGCGGGCACCGCTAGACTGCTCAGGTATATCAGATGAAAAGAACAAGACGTTTCCCACGAATTTTTATCAGGTTTAAAAACCTTATTATTCGTGAAACAGAATAAGGCCGCCCCAAAGGCATTTCAAGCGGCACCGAAGGGAAAAGCAGCGCTTAAATGACTTTTCTCTTTCACCTGCAAAATTTATCTGATCATTTTTTAACCCATTGTGATTAATGGTAAAAAATGACCTTATGCCCTATCCACCCAATGTCCGCGTCAGGGCCAGAGCCGTGGTTTTAAGCTTGAGAATCGTCTCATCCAGCGTCAGGCATCCATGCGTCTTCAGGTAGGGAATAGTCATGGCCGCAATCACGGTCGTGTCGTTCATCACCGGACAGGATACATCCAGTACACCGTCAACAAAGTCACTCTTGGCCTGCACATAGCCCTGCGATTGCGCCCGCTCAGCCACCGTCTCAAGCAACTGCCATTCCTGCGCCGTAGCGGTGGGCCGGAGGATGGTGCGCCATTGCTCCTTCAGGCTCGGCGGCTGAAACGCATAGAGCACAAGACCGGATGTCGATTCG
>JBCEBX010000162.1:0-17398 GCA_039206455.1 Asticcacaulis sp. | reverse complement strand
GGTCAAAAGCGCGCCCATTAATCCGCTACTCATTTGGCCCCGCTTTCTGAATGCGATAGTCAGGGTTATAGGTCGTGAAATCGACATCGGTCCCCAGCTTCTGCAGATAGGCCACCAGTGCATCCATTTCCGTCAGGCGGTTCGGATTGCCGTCGAAATCACGGATAGCCACCTTGTCGCCATAGCGGGCCTGAAAACCGGCAATGTCTTCGTTCGGCAGGGTCTGAAGCTGAAGATCGCGCTTCGCCTCGGTGACCATTTCATCCGTATAGGGCACCCCAAGCTTTTGCAGCGCCTTCACCTTCTGGGTGATCTTGGAATCGCGCACCAGCGTATTGGCCAGAAACGCATAGGACGGCATGATTGATTCCGGCACCACGGCGCGCGGGTCTTTCAGGTGCGCCACATGCCATTCATCGGAATATTTACCGCCAACGCGGGCCAGATCAGGGCCGGTACGCTTTGAGCCCCAGACGAACGGGCGGTCATACATACTTTCCGCCGCAAGGCTGTAGTGACCATAGCGCTGCAACTCGTCACGCAACGGACGTATCTGCTGCGAGTGACAGGTGGTGCAGCCTTCGCGCTTGTAGATTTCCATGCCCGCCAGTTCCAGCGGCGTATAGGGCCGCACGCCTTCGACCTTTTCGATGGTCATCTGCATACGGAACAGAGGCAGGATCTCCACCAGCCCGCCGATCGAGACGGCAACCACCGTCAGGACCAGCAAAAGCATGGAGTTACGCTCGATTTTCTTATGTTTCTCTAACATTTACGCCACCTCGCTTTTGGCCGCATTGGCGTCAGCAGACTCAGATTGCGGAGACTTGATCGTTTTCCAGACGTTATAGACCATGACCAGCGCACCGGTGAGGTACAGGACACCGCCCAGAACGCGGATGATATAGTAGGGCTTCATCGCTTCGACGGTTTCGACGAAGGAATAGGTCAGGAAGCCCATCTCGTTATAGGCACGCCACATCAGGCCCTGCATGATACCGGCAACCCACATCGAGGTGATGTAAAGCACGATCCCGAGCGTCGCGACCCACAGGTGCACCGAGATCAGCTTCGTCGAATACATGCCCTTCTTTTTCCAGAGATTAGGCACAAGGTAATAGAGCGCGCCAAAGGTGATAAACCCGTTCCAGCCCAGCACACCGGCGTGAACGTGACCGACGGTCCATTCGGTATAGTGCGACAGGGAGTTGACAGCCTTGATCGACAGAAGCGGCCCTTCAAAGGTGGCAATCCCGTAGAAGGCCAGCGCAATGATCATGAACTGAAGCACCGGATCGTCACGCAGCTTATGCCAGGCGCCCGACAAGCTCATCATACCGTTGATCATCCCGCCCCATGACGGCATCCACAGCATGATCGAGAAGGTCATACCGAGGGTCTGCGCCCAGTCGGGCAGAGAGGTATAGATCAGGTGGTGCGGGCCCGCCCACATATAGATGAAGATCAGCGACCAGAAGTGGATGATCGACAGACGATAGGAATAGATCGGACGATTGGCCTGCTTCGGAACGAAATAGTACATCATCCCGAGGAAGCCCGCCGTCAGGAAGAAGGCCACGGCATTATGCCCGTACCACCACTGGATCATGGCCGACTGCACACCGGCCCAGGTGCTGTAGCTGTGTACGCTGGTCAGCGATACCGGCAGGGCCATGTTGTTGATGATATGCAGGATGGCAATGGTGACGATAAAGGCCAGATAGAACCAGTTAGCCACATAGATGTGCTTTTCCTGACGGTTCCACAGGGTGCCCAGATAGTTGATCAGATAGGCCACCCAGACGATGGTCAGCCACAGATCGGCATACCACTCAGGCTCGGCATATTCGAGACCTTGCGTCACCCCGAACACATACCCAAGACCCGCAATCAGGATAAACACCTGATAGCCCCAGAAGGTAAACCAGCCGAGCTTGTCCGAGAACAGGCGTGTGCGGCAGGTGCGCTGCACGACGTGATAGGATGTCCCCAGAAGCGCGTTACCGCCAAAGGCGAAAATCACCGCCGATGTATGCAGCGGACGCAAGCGCCCGAAGGTCAGGTAAGGCTCAAGATTCAGTTGCGGAAAAGCCATCTGCGCGGCAATCAGGATTCCGACAAGGAACCCGGCAATGCCCCAGAACAGGGTCGCAATGGTGAAATACTTGATGAGGGTGTCGTTATAGCGCGGCTTCGGCAAACCTGCCGCAGTCGCGTGCGTCGGCTGGCTTCCGCCGCCGGATGTCACGGCGATATCAGTCATTGGATTTCCCATTGGTTTTCAGTGTCATCAAACTCATTCCGGATACTCGTTTTTTAGTGTTCTTATCTCTTGTGCGCTGCATCTCAGGCCATCACCTCAGACTGAGCGCCAGCAATAGCGCGGCATTGACCCCAAGCGCGGTCATGCCAAAAATCGTTTTCAGCGATGGCCAGCGGGCAAACACCCCCTGCCCGGCCAACCCCACACCCATCAGCGCAGGCACGGTCCCCAAACCGAAGGCCACCATGGCAAAGGCACCGGTAAACGCGTTACCGGTGGTCGCCGCGGTCATCAGGGCGGCGAAGATCAGGCCGCACGGCAAAAGCCCCAGACTAAGCCCCAGCGCGTAACGACCAACCGCCCCGCGCGTCTGCATAAGCCGTCCCGCCGACTTCAGCGCACACGGCAGCTTGAAGCCCATACGAAACGGCAGACGCACGCCAAAACGCGACAACAAGCCCTCCGCCAGCAGGAACAGGAAGATCATCGCCACCGCCCCCAGCATCAGGCGCGTCAGTATCTGAAAGCCCGCAAACCCTGTCAGCAGTGAAAAGGCACCACCGGCTACCGCACCCAAAACCGCATAGGTAGTGATTCGCCCCGCGTGATAGGGCAAAAGTAAGCGAGCCATAAAGGATTCATCACGCAGCTGCGCACTCTGCATAAGTACAAACGGTGTGCACATAGTCAGGCAATGGGCGACACTGCCGGTCAGGCCCGCCAAAAACAATACAAAAAGTACGGGATTTTGGCTTCGAACGATCTCGCCGCACATGGTCAGCCAATCAATACTTTCATTCACCGGACATAATCCAAAAAATGCACAATGCGCCCAAGTATAGCGCAAGCAACAAGATGGCCAACTTCACCGAATGCGATATTTCCAACCGTATTTCAGGACATAAAATTCGCGTCTGATATTCACGTCTCTAGGCCCGTGTCCGAAATGTGTCAAATGAATATAGGATGACGCTTATGCGGCAAGTTGTCACGAAGCATAAGTTGAGAACAAATCTCACAGACGCGCTTGCGTCGTCACACGCCCTATAGCTTGCTCGGATCGAAGAACATCGCCAGTTTCAGGCTTTCACCGATGCGCTGCGCCCGCTCCATGAAGTATTTTACCGCCTCATGGGTTGGGGCAATATCCTTGAGAGTCTGCTCAAACAGCCCCAGCCACACCCCGAAATGCCAGGGCTCAACCTCACTCAAGGATCGGTGCGCAACGACCGGCTTGCCGGAATACACCCCTGCATTGAGTGCCACCGAAGCCCAGAAGGATTTCAGCAGCGCCAGATGCTCATCCCAGTCATCAATGCGGGCATTGAAAATCGGCCCCAGCACACCGTGACGACGCACGCGGCTGTAAAATTCATCGACCAGTTGCGAGATGAAGGCTTCATCAATACCCATAGCCGCCGCTTGGTCGCGGATACGCTGACGCGCCTCGCGGGCATATTCGGACATAAGCGCCTCCTCTCGGTTTCGTGTGCTGACCTATCCTTAAACCTGACTATACTCAACCGCGACATAATGCCTCCCTGACCAATATGGACGCTTCGTCGCATCGTAAAGCCAGATCAAAAGCTCCATATTCATCCACAGGACAACCGCTTTCAGGTTAACCCCGAAATGACATTAAGGAGAACTCCATGTCTGTTGCACCCTCATCTGTCGCGCCGCCGGTTGATGCTGGCGTACATCACACTCCCACCTCTTTTTCTGACCGCTTTGCCCTGGGCTTTACCAAGATGCTGCGTTTTTTTGCTGATACGTTTTTTGCCAAACGTTATGGCCACCGCGCGATTGTGCTTGAAACCGTCGCCGCCGTTCCCGGCATGGTCGGGGCCATGCTGACCCATCTGAAATGCCTGCGCCTGATGAAGGATGACGAAGGCTGGATACGCACCCTGATGGAAGAAGCGGAGAACGAGCGTATGCACCTGATGACCTTCATTGAGGTCGCCAAACCCAACTGGCTTGAACGCGCCCTCGTCATTGTCGTTCAGTGGTTCTTCTTCGTCGGTTTCTTTTTGCTTTATGTCGTGTCACCGAAAACCGCCCACCGCGTCGTCGGCTATTTCGAGGAAGAAGCCGTCGTCAGCTACACACAGTATCTGGCCGAAATCGAGTCCGGCCGCAGCCCTGACGTGCCCGCCCCTGACATCGCCAAGCGCTACTGGAAGCTGCCGGATAATGCGACCTTGCGCGACGTGGTTCTGGTCGTCCGCGCCGACGAAGCCCACCACCGCGACGTCAATCATGGCTATTCCAGCCAGTTGAGCGGCAAGCCTATGGATGTTTCCAAGGTCGCCCCTTACCCTGAGCACGAAACCGACCTGTCCGACCCGCTCACCACCCCCGCCGTCTAAACCTAACATCCGCCCCCACTTGCCAATGAGGGGCACGTGAGGGGCGCGATCTTTCTTCACCCTCCCCAACTTGTTGGGGAGGGGGACCGCGATCCGTCAGGATCGGGGTGGTGGGGTATCTTTCATAGAGCGTTTCCGTTTCATATTGAACCGGAATACGCTCTATGTTTTTCCTTTAACGCGCTTTTTAATCCGAAAAGTGCGTTACACTTTATCGGAAAGCGCTCTACCTACGCCCCGAACTGCAACTTCGCCAGCCGTGCATAAAGCCCGCCCTGCGCCACCAGATCATCGTGCGTCCCCACCTCAACGACGCGCCCTTCATCCATCACCACAATCCGGTCAGCCTTAAGCACGGTCGCCAGACGGTGCGCGATCACCAGCGTCGTCCGCTCATCCATGGCCTCATCAAGGGCCGCCTGCACCAGCCGCTCGTTCTCCGCATCCAGCGCCGAGGTCGCCTCATCGAGCAACAGCACCGGTGCCTGACGCACCAGCGCCCGCGCGATCGACAAACGCTGTTTCTGTCCACCGGACAGTGATTTCGCCCGCTCACCCAAAGGCGTATCAAACCCCTCCGGCAGGGCTTCGATAAACCCGAGCGCCTGCGCCCGTTCTGCCGCTTCACGTATCTCGGCCTCAGTCGCCGCCTCCCGCCCAAAGCGGATATTGTCACGCGCCGAACCGGAGAACAGGGCCGCATCCTGCGCCACCAGCGATATTTCTTCACGCAGCGCCTTGGGATCAAGGCTGCGAATATCGACACCGTCCATATTAATACGGCCCTGATTGGCATCGTAATAACGCAGCAACAGCCTGAACACGGTTGACTTGCCCGCCCCCGACGGCCCCACAAGCGCTACCGTCTCACCGGCCCTGACCTCAAGACTGAAGCCCTGCAACACCGGCTGCTCAGGCCGCGACGGATAGGCAAAATCAACATCGACAAAACTGAGATCACCGCGCACCGGCTGCGCCAAGACCACCGGCTGCTCAGGCGCCCGGATACCGGGTTCAGCCTGCAACAGCTCATCGATCCGCACCATAGCGCCCGCCGCCTTTTGCACATCGCCCCAGGTCTCACTGAGCGACCCGACCGAACCGGCCACCAGCACCGACAGCATGACAAACTGAATGAGCGTACCTTCGGTCATCTCACCGGTAATGACCGCCCGCGACCCCAGCCACAGCACAAACGCCACCCCGCCAAAGACCAGCGAAATCACCAGTGCCGTCATGATCGCCCGCGCGCCCATGCGCTTGAGCGACAGGCCAAACGCGGTCTCAATGCCGCCGGAAAACTTGCCGCGCACCTGATCTTCGCGCACAAAGGCCTGCACGGTCTCAAGCGCATCAAGGCTTTCACCGGCCACCCCCACCGTATCAGCAAAGCTGTCCTGCGTTTTCCGCGTCAGCTTGCCGACCTGCCGGCCAAAGGTAAACAGCGGCACCAGCACAAACGGAAAGATACACAGCACCAGAAGCGTCAGCTTCGGACTGACGATCATCAGCAGGATCAGACCCCCGATGAAATTGATCGCGTTACGCAGCGCCATCGATACCGAGGTCGAGACCAGCGTATCAACGATCTGAAGGTCGGTCGTCAGGCGCGACACCACTTCGCCAGTGCGGATTTTCAGGAAGAAGCCGGGATCAAGACTCAGGATATGGCCGAACACATCCTTGCGCAGATTGGCAACAACCCGCTCGCCCAGTTTGGTAATGAAAAAATATCTGAGCGCCGTCGCCAGCGCCAGAACCAGCGCCACACCCCCCAGCACCAGAAACCAGAAATTGAGCTGATCCGCATCGCGTGACCCGAAACCTTCGTCGATCAGCAGCCGCGACGCCCCGGTCAGAGAAAAGGTCGCCCCCGTTGACACCAGCACAAACAAAAGGGCGAAAAAGGCATCGACCTTCTGACTGGCAATATAGGGCCACAGCCGGATCAGCGATTTCAGGTCTCGCGATTTACCACGCCCCGAAGTCTCCTGACTTAACTGACGGCTCAGTGTGGCCCCCGCCCCCGGGCGGTCGCTGCGAAGATCATTACGATTTACGGTGTCACTCATAAATGCGCTCCTTACAGGCTTATGGCTTGCACGGCAACGGGTCTTCCTGTATGAGCGCCGCTTCGGTTACTTTCGACCTCCACCTTTCTTCGCGTTCGCACAGATGCTGGCCGGACGTTTTTAAGGATCAAGCTATGAAAAAAGAAGGCCACCCAGATTATCACTGGATCACCGTCACCCTGACCGACGGTTCGTCCTACAAGACGCGTTCGACCTACGGTAAGGCCGATGCCGTCCTGAACCTCGACATCGACCCGCGCACCCATCCGGCATGGACGGGCGGCACAGGCGCCATGCTTGACCGCGCCGGTCGCGTTTCGCGCTTCAACAACAAGTTCGGTGGCTTCCTCAAGAAGTAAGCAACTTGATATGCATAAAAAAAACCGGCCCCTGTCTCAGGTGGCCGGTTTTTTTATGCTTCATCCTCCCCTGCAAAGCGGGTGAGGTGGATGCGCGCGCAGCGAGCAGACGGAGGGGGCAAACCCTTTTGGAAATACCCTCCCCCGCCAGACAACTTGCTTACAGATCTTCCTTCAAAATCGCCATTTCAAACAGGTAAGATCCGGCTTCATCCTCATCGACATAGACCACGCCGATAAATTCTTCACCAATATAGACCTCGGCAGAATCCTTTTGCTTGCGCGGCTTGACCTCAAGCCCCTTGGTGCCAAAGGTCTTCGTCAGATAGGCCTGTACTTTTTCAATATCGGCAGGTGTCATTACATGTCCTTTTAGGTCTGGCTTTCGGGCGAGTTTAGACCGCCGCATCAAAGCATGAATCTTGATCATCGGGGATAAAATCTGTGTGTGGTCTTTATCAGCCCTGCCCGTCGCGTCAAAGCCCGCCCCGCCATTCACCCACAGAAAGCACTCAGACTGCGCCGCCCCCCTCTTCGGGCCTGAGCGTCAGCACCCGAACCCCCGTAGCGGTCACCGCCACCGTATGCTCGAACTGAGCCGACAACGAACCATCCCGCGTCACCACCGTCCAGCCATCGGCTTCGGTCTTTACCCCGCGCCGCCCACGATTAAGCATCGGCTCAATGGTAAATACCATACCTTCGCGCAAGGTGAGGCCCGTGTTTGGCTTACCAAAATGCAGTACCTGCGGGTCTTCGTGCATTTCCCGACCGATACCGTGGCCGCAATAGTCATGCACCACCGAATAGCCGTTACGTTTGGCGTGGCGCTCAATGGCAAAGCCAATATCCCCCAGTCGCGCCCCTGGCCTGACCGCCTTAATTCCCTGCCACATGGCCTCATAGGTCACCTGCACCAGCCGTTTGGCCACCGGAGGCACCTCGCCTATCAGATAGGTCTTGCTGGAATCGGCAATGAAGCCGTTCTTCTCAAGCGTAATGTCGAAATTGACAATGTCCCCGTCGCGCAGCACATCCGCCGCAGACGGCACCCCGTGACAAACCACCTGATTAATCGACGCATTCAGGGCAAATTCATAACCATATTGCCCCTTGCTCGCCGGTCGCGCCGAAAGATCCTCAACAATATAACGCTCGACCCGATCATTGACCGCAAGCGTGCTCATCCCCTCAAGCGTCAACTGATCAATCATGGCAAACACCGACGCCAGCAGGCGACCGGCTTCGGCCATGACCTCAATCTCTTCCGGTGTCTTGATCATGTGTCCGCCGCGACCAGAGCCTCAGCCGAAACCCCCGCCGCGTTCAACTCACGCGCCATGATCTCGGCATAGCTGAGCGACGGATTGGTTTCACACAAAATGCCGACCCTGATCCAATAGGCGGCCTGCGCATTGATTGACCGGCATGACACCCGCGTCGCGCGCCGCACCTGCTCGTGCAATTCGTCGTCGATATTCACAATGCCCATGAGGCGCTCCATACACAACATATATGAACCATATACGCTTCATACAAACCCCAAATCAAGCCCCCACTCCCTTCAGAGAGAGGGTTGGGCTGGTGTTAGGTTTTCAAACCTAGGCCACCAGTTCCACAATCAGGCCCTGCAAAAACGCCTCACAGGCCGCCAGCTGCGACAACTCAATAAATTCATCGACCTTATGCGCCTGTTCAATCGACCCCGGCCCGACAATAACCGTCGATAAGCCTGCCTCCTGAAACTGCCCGGCCTCAGCCGCATAGGGCACGGCAAACA
Source organism: Asticcacaulis sp. (assembly GCA_039206455.1). GTDB lineage: Bacteria > Pseudomonadota > Alphaproteobacteria > Caulobacterales > Caulobacteraceae > Asticcacaulis. The sequence goes on along the minus strand of JBCEBX010000162.1, from coordinate 8,552 downwards.
CCTCATTCGTCCCGAGTATCCGCTTGGCCAGCGCTTCCGCCTCACCGTCATCTTCCGGCTTCAACGCCGGTGCATCCGCCCACACCCGCGTTTGCGCATCGACACCGGCAAACTGCGCCCGCACCGGCGCAATCACATCGCGTTCCAGCCGTCGCTCGAACTCACCCCGCAGTTCATGGGCATCGACCGCCGGTATAGAGCGGATATCCCAGTCAAACCACGCCTGCCCCGCCAGAATATTGATCGCCGTCCCGCCACCGATCAGATTGACCGAGACCGTCGCCCGTGACGGCTCAAAGCGCGGGTCGACATGCGCCGCCGCGCGTTCCGCCTCAAGGGTTTGCAAAATGCCAATCGCCTGCGCCGCCAGACCAATGGCGCTGACGCCCTGATGCGCCAGACTGGAATGGGCCTCACAGCCGGCGATTTCCGTATGCGCCGCCATGATCCCCTTATGGGCATTGACGACCCGCATCGAGGTCGGCTCCCCGATAAAGGCAATGGCCGGTTTATAAGGCTTGTCGCGCAGCCACGCCAGAAGCTGCGGCGCACCGATACAGCCGACTTCCTCATCATAGGTCAGAGCAATATGCACGGGCCGCTTAAGCGGCAAACGGCTCAGGCTTGGGGCCGCCGCCAAAACACAGGCGACAAAACCCTTCATATCCGTCACCCCGCGCCCATAGGCCCGACCGTCACGAATATCCATCAGGAACGGGTTGCTCGACCAGTCCTGCCCGTCCACCGGCACGACATCACTATGCCCCGACAGGACGATCCCCCCGTCAATCTCCGGCCCGATCGTCGCCCACAGACTGGCCTTTGCCCCATCCTGAGACGCAATGACCTCAGCCCCGATCCCGTGCCCCTTAAGATAGGCGGCCACATAGTCAATCAGGGCGCGGTTGGACTTTGCCGATACGGTATCAAACCCGATCAGATCACCCAGAAGGCCCAGGGTCTGGGTCGAAGGCAGGACGGTCATGCCGGTTAAATAACGTAGTCGTAAATGACATCCGACAGCGTCTGATCCATGCTGCGCGCCGGATCAGAGCAGGTTTCGCAATTGATCAGCTTGGCCGGAACGCCCGCCGCCGTGCAATGCTCAGGCACGGGCTTGAGCACCACCGACCCTGCGGCCACCTTGGCGAAATCACCAACGGTGATATTGCCCAGTATCTTGGCACCGGCCCCAATCAGCACGCCCTGCCCGATCTTCGGGTGACGGTCGCCGCGTTCGGAACCGGTTCCGCCCAGCGTCACATTATGCAGGATCGAGCAGTCATCCCCGACCACCGCGGTTTCGCCGATCACGATACCCGTACCATGATCCATGAAAATCCCGTGCCCGATACGCGCGGCCGGATGAATATCGATCTGGAACAGTTCCGATACGCGGCTCTGGAGGAAATGCGCCATGGTATAGCGTTCATCCTGCCAAAGCCGGTTGGCGATGCGGTAAATCTGCAGCGACAAAAAGCCCTTGAAGAACATAAAGGCCTGCAAATAGCCCTTGGCCGCCGGATCGCGATCATAGACCGCCTGAAGGTCAGCCTCCGCCGCCCGCACCAGCGACTCGTCACGCGCGTAATATTTGCGCACCATTTCCCGCAGGGTCATACCACGAATGCTGTCATCGCCCAGCTTGCGCGCCACATGATAGGACAGGGCGCTCGGCAGATCGTCATGCGACAGTATGGTCGAATGCAGCATCGACGCCAGCGACGGCTCGGACGCCAGCGCATCCGAGGCTTCCTGACGCAGCGTAAGCCAGACCGGCTTATCCTCAGGGGTGATGACTTCAAACGGTTGGGCCATGCGCACTCCGGTTATCTTATCAGGCGGCTGAGTTCCTCAGGAAGCTCACCAGTCGCCGCCATATGAAACACCCTTAATACGGTAACGACCGTTAAGGAGTCTCTTATTGCACCGCTTATAACAGCATTCAGCACGTCTTTGAAGGGAATCCGCACCGATTCGAACAGTTCCGTCTCATCCGGAGCCGTTTCCCCTGCGCTCAACCCCCACGCAATGAAACACGTCGCCACCTCGGTACTCACCGAATTGGACATATCGAAACTGAGTATCTCACGCCAGTGTTCGGCCTTAAGCCCGGTTTCTTCCGCCAGTTCGCGCTTCGCCCCCTCAAGGGCAGCCTCATCAAATGGCACCCCGCCCTCGGGCATTTCCCAGCTGTAGGCATTAAACGGATACCGCATCTGCCCCACAAGGGTTACCGTACCGTCCCCATGCAGCGGCAATACACCGACCGCACGCGCCTGAAACCTTATAAGACCATAGGGGGATCTGTGTCCGGTCGGCGCGATGGTGTCGTGCTTTTCGACCGCGATCCACGGCGTTTTAAATACGGTCTCGGTGGCCAGCGTCTGCCAGCGCGGGCGTCCGGCCTCTTTTTCCGCTGTATCCCACTCAGGCAAGGGGCGCGTCTCGGACATGCGAATTACTTTCAATATGATCTTTGAGTGACGATAAGAGTCCCTATATAGGGGTTCGTATCTGCTTATGTGACCCGAAAGGCCGTTTTATGCCCAATTCCGTTGATCTGTCCGCACTTGATCTGTCACCGATTGAATTTGGCACGCCTCTGCCGGTCACTTCCTCCCCTGACACCCTGCGCTTTCTGCTGAACCGCCGCTCGGCCCCTGCCCCGACGCTGGGCCTGCCCGCTCCGTCCGAAGATGAAATTGAACTGCTGATCAAAATCGGCTTTCGCGTCCCCGACCACGGCAAGATCGGGCCCTGGCGCATCGTCCGCTTCACCCCTCACTCCAAAGCCACACTGGTTGAAAAACTGAAAGCGCTGGCCGAAAGCCGTGGCGACAAAAAAGCCGCCGGTGCGCTCTTAAAACTCTCCACACCGCCCGAAGCGCTTCTGGTGATCTATTCGCCGGTCAAACCGCACAAGATCCCTGAATGGGAGCAGATGGGCTCCGCCTTCGCCATCTGCCAGAACCTGCTGATTGCCGCCGGTGCGCTGGGTTACGGGGCCAACTGGATCACCGACTGGTATGCCTATGACGCCGATGCCAAGGCCCTGTTAGGCCTCAAAGATAGTGAAGAGGTGGCGGGATTTATCTTCCTCGGCACCCCGACCGAAGCGCCCCTTGAACGCGACCGCCCGAACTACACCGAACGCGTCAGCTTCTGGCAAGCCTGACCCTTCACTCCTCCCTATGCACGGCATGGGGAGGGGGACCGCGCCGGTTTACCGGCGGGGTGGTGGGGTATCTTTCTAACTCCTCCCCCCTACCCCGCCACCTGCGCCGGATCATCCCGCTCCAGCACATCCGGCAAGACCTCTCCTTCAGGCGTAAAAATCATCGCCACCGAATTAAGACAATAGCGCAACCCCGTTGGCCTTGGCCCATCCTCAAACACATGCCCGAGATGCGAGTCACAACGTCCGCAGCGGATTTCCGTGCGCACCATGCCATGTGAGCGGTCAACAATATTGCGGATGTGATCCTTGTCCACGCCCTGATAAAAACTCGGCCAGCCAGAGCCTGAATGAAACTTGGCGCGCGAAGAAAACAGCGGCAAGCCACACAGGGCGCAGCCGTAAACACCTTCGTCCTCATACTCATCAAACTTGCCACAAAACGGCGGCTCGGTGCCATGATCGAGCAATATCCGCCGCGCCTCGTCATCCAGATGCGCCGCCAGAGCGGTCACTTCCGCCTCTGTCGGCGGAGTCAGATCAAAACCTGATTGTGAACGTGTCATAGCAACTCCTGTGTCTCATCGCTCCCCTTATATAGGCACGCAAATACTTTATCACACCGGCAGAGCTTGCAAAATCCGCTGACAGCCCAGCCCGTCAACCTGTATCCGCGCCATCTGGCCAATATCAGGATTGCGAATGACCGCCGCCACCCACTTTTCAAAATTTTCCGGCCACTGGTCGCGCGCCTCAAGCGCCGGATAGGGACAGGCCGCCAATGCCCCCGCCTGATTATCCACCACCACCAGCACCAGCGCCGGCAAGCCCATAGCGGCAATTTCATACAGACTGCCGCCCGCCGCCGTCACCACCATATCCGCGCCATAAAGCACCTCGGCGACATTATCCGGTGCCAGATAAAGCTTGATGCGTGGCCGTGCCGCACACAGGCGGCGCAAGTCATCGACATGGGCATGCGCAGGCCCCGCAATCAGCCGGATATCGACATCCGGCACGGCCTCCAGCAAGGCCAACGCCGCCCGCGCCGTCAGATTGGCCGGATCGGAACCGCCGAAGGTCACACAAACATGCGGCCGAAACGGGTCAGGATAGGCACGGCGAAACTCATGGCGCACCTGCGCAAACTCTGGCCCCAGCAACAGACTGGCCTCAGGCGCTATCGCCGCATAGCCCATATCTCGCGCCCCCAGCGCCGCATTGATCACCACATGCGCTTTCAATGGCATGGCCGCCGCATCATCCATCACCGCCACAAAGTGCGTCTCATAAAGCCGCGCATAGTAGCCAACCTCAAACCGATAGGAATCAAGCAACACCGCCTGCCCTTCACGGGCAATGCGTGACACGAACTGGCCGTCCTCAGGACTGCCGATATCGTGGGGTACATAGATATGATCGATACCGGCAAAGCGTAACCGCTCCAGCGCCTGCGGCGGTAAATCACCGGTCAGAAACGTCACCTTGTCACCATCCAGCCGCGCCTGTTCGGCAATGGCATAGCAACGCATGAAGTGCCCCAGACCCACGCCATGCGACGCCTCTGTACGCACCCACAAGGCCATTATTTAAAATCCGTCCAGCTTAAGACGTGATTGGCCGCCAGATCGCGCGGCACCCGCAATCCTATGATTTTTTCCTGATCCGCCGGATGGATACCGGTGCCGGGCCGCACGGCCTTGAGATCAGCCTTACGCAGCACATCTCCCGCCTTAACCGCCCGCGCCGTGACCAGCGAGCGTACCGAGGTTTCCCGCTCGTGCCGCTCACAATCCAGCACCCCCTGACGCACACCTGGCAAGGCCGCCTCAAGCGCCCGCACTTCACGCACCAGAAGCGCCATCTCCGCCGGATCAGCGCTGAACCAGTGATCCGGCCCCGGCGCGTTCTTGTCATAGGTGACATGCTTTTCGATGATCTTCGCCCCCAAAGCCACGGCCCCCAGCGCCGACGCAATGCCGATGGAATGATCCGACAGACCCACCACACAATCAGGATAAAGCGCCTTCAGCACCGGAATGGTCGATAACTTCATTTCGGCATGGGGTGCCGGATACTGCGCCACACAATGCAGCAGCCCCAGCCCCTCAATGCCTGCCTTACGCGCATGGCTGACACTGAGATCAATCTCGGCCAGCGTGCATTTGCCCGCCGATAAAATCGTGGGCTTCCCCCAACGGGCAATCTCATCGATCATATCGAAATAGCACAGATCAGACGCCGCCACCTTAAACAGCGGCATACCGATCCCCCCCAGATGCGCCGCCCCCTCAGGACTAAACGGCGTAGCAAACGGGATGAGTCCCAGCGACCGCGCATAGTCAAACAGGTCTTCACACGCCTCACGCGGCACCACCAACCGGTCAAACAAGGCCCCGATAGGCTCTGACACTTCCTCACCGGGTTCACCATGCAAAATGACGCGCTCAGGGTCGGCCAGCAATTCCCCCGCCGTATAAAGTTGAAGCTTGACGGCATCGACGCCATACTCTGCGGCTTGCGCGATCATGTCTCTGGCGCGGCTCAGGTCACCATCATGATTGGCCCCAATCTCCGCTATGATGAAACAGGGTTGTCCTTCCCCGATCTCCCTTCCTGCCGCCTTAATGTTCATGGCTTGCGCGCCCAGTAAATATTCCAACTATGCTGCTGTGTCCCATTGAGCTTCCAGTTATCGAGCCGCTCCATATTATCAATGACGAACCCTGCCCCCTCCAGCAAGGCCCGTGACTGAAGCTCCGGCAGAAAGCTGTAGGTGTTGCCGCTATATGGCCCCGCCCGTTCATCCAGTTCGTAGCAGAATGGGGCGACCTCAGCCCCCAGCCCGCTAAACCAGTTATCCGGCGTTCGGAAATTGATTATCATCCGCCCATCTGTCGTCAGCAGATCATGACACCGTCCAAGATTCTCCCGCATGACCTCCTGAGGCGCCAAAAAGGCGCCACCCCAGAAGATAATCGCCTCAAAGCTGGCGGTGTCGAAATCATGTTCCTCAAGCGCCCGATGACTGAGTTGCCCCTCGATCCCCAGCCCGTCCAGTACCGCCTGCCCCTCGGCTATGGCCGCTTCACTGATCTCAAGCCCATAAATATCAAAACAGAAATCCGCCAGAAGCGGAAAATTGCGCCCGCTGCCAAAGCCGATATCCAGCGCCCGCCCCTGAGCTTCCGCGCCCCGATCCGGCCAGTTCTTCGCCAGCCAGGCGACAATCGGCGTATCGGGATACCGCAATAGATTGGCCTTAAGCTGTTGCGACCACAGATCTGCATGACGGTCACGTAAATGCCGCGCCTGATTATCAGTCAATCTGCACCTCCTTCACCACATGGCCCCATACCCTATCGGCCCGTTCCATAAGCGCCGATTCGCTATCTGCCTGCATCAGAGCATAGCCCCGCTTAAGAAAGTCTGCACAGCCCGCAGGCACCTGCAACTGATCCCCAACCTTAAGCGGACAATCGATTTCCACAACCCCATCCCATAGCGCGGGGGCCTGAACGTGCCCCACTGACCTGACCAGTCCGGGGGCAAACGGGAAATAGACCAATGCGGCAGGCCTGACCTCAGGCGGTGCAGCGGGGAATATCCCCTGCCCGCTCAAACAACCTATAGCCGCCGCCACGACATCCACGCCCGTCGCCAGAGGCAAAAGCTTCGCACTGATATTCATCCCCGAAGGCCGCCCCGACAGTTCAATAATATGCGCAACCCCCGCCACATCAACAATCACATCGGCGTGGAACAGACAATCCGTCAGCCCCACCGCCCCCACTGCCGCCAACACACTATCCCGAATGGCACGCTCAAGCGTCGTCACCGCCACATAGGCCATATCCGCGCGATAGACGCCTTGCGTCACCTGCTTGCGCCGCACCAGCCACACCTCGGCCCGCCCTTCATATACCGCGCCATCCACGCCATATTCAGCGCCGTCAATCACGGTTTCAATCAGCGCATCCCCCTCAAACGCCTGCCGCGCCAACCGCACCTCATCAAGGCTTCGGCACACCTGCACCCCGCGACTACCGGCCCCAAAACGCGGCTTGATTATCACCGGAAAGCTAAACGGCAGAACCGGCACATCACCGGTCACCAGCACCTGATCCGCCACCGGCACCCCTGCCGCCCTAAGAACCTGATGCGCCTGCCGCTTATCGACACAGTTTCGCGCCGCTGCCTCGCTCACGCCCCGCAGGCCCAGCCGGTCATTAACGCGGCCCACCGTCGTCAGAAACCGGCCAATGGGCGCTGGCAATACGAGCCTGACCTCAGAGGCTCTGGCCAGTTCGGCTATTTCATCCGCTTGATCCGTGCTGATGACATGCGCCTCATCGGCCTCAGCCATCCCCGCCGCGTCCGGATCGCGATCAACGGCAATGACCCGCACCCCCATCCGCTGGGCAGTACGGATGGCATGTAACTGCTCAGGGCCCGCGCCGATGGACAAACTGTTCATAATTGCTCGCTAGAATCGCCTGAAATCAAGCTAGACCTGTCGCCTTCATTTCACAAGCAAGCCCCCCGATGCCCTTATGACCCGTATTGCCCTCATCCCCGCACGTGGCGGCTCAAAACGCATCCCGCACAAGAACATCCGTCCCTTTCACGGCAAGCCCCTGATCGCCTGTTCCATCGAAGCCGCGATTACCTCAAACCTGTTCGACCGGATTATCGTCTCCACCGACGACGCAACCATAGCGGAAACCGCCCGCGCCCATGGGGCCGAAGTGCCCTTTGTCCGCCCCGACACGCTATCCGATGATCATACCGGCACCGGCGACGTCGTCCGCCACGCGATCCGCTGGCTGGCTGACAATGCCTCAAAACCCGAAGCCATCTGCTGCATCTACGCCACCGCCCCCTTTCTGGCGCCGGAACGTCTGCAACAGGGATGGGACGCCCTTCAGGGGAAACACTTCGCCTTTTCCGTTACCTCCTATGCCTTCCCCATTCAGCGCGCCCTGAAACGTACCGCAGACGGCGGCGTAGCGATGTTTCAGCCCGAACACCTCAACACCCGCTCTCAGGATCTCGAACCGGCCTATCACGATGCCGCACAATTCTACTGGGGCTGGTCAGATAACTGGCTAAAGGGCGAAAGCGTCTACGGGCCGCAAGCCGCACCGGTCATCCTGCCGCGCCACGAAGTCGTGGACATAGACACCCCCGAAGACTGGGAGCTGGCCGAACGCCTTTATGCCGCTTCCTCCCTCTCCCTCTCAGGGAGAGGGCTGGGGTGAGGGTTCTTGCCTGAAAGGTTCGGCTTACTGGCTTGCGCCGCCATCGCTGATCTGGCCTTCGTTCTGCTCATAGCAGATATTGGCACAGATCACGGTCGTGGCCTTAAGCCCCT
>JBCEBX010000161.1:0-17471 GCA_039206455.1 Asticcacaulis sp. | reverse complement strand
GTCATAGACCGTGCCGAAGTCGAATTTCTTGTATTTGGGTGTTTCGGTCATGTGACGGGCCCCTCACCCTGACCATCTCCCCCAAGGGGAGAGGGGAGAAAATGGCATCGAAATGCCCCCTTCTTGTCGGTGAAGCCGAGCTTAATAGATAAGTTCATCATCACCTCCCTGACCGGCCAGCATGATTTCACCCTTGGCGGCCAGATCCTTGGCTACCTGAACCATGGTCATCTGGGCATTGTCCACGTCCTTGAGACGTACCGGCCCCATGGATTCCATGTCATCGCGCATAATCTTGGCGGCGCGCTCGGACATGTTGGAGAAGAACATATCCCTAAGGCTATCCGATGCACCTTTGAGCGCCAGCGCCAGCTGATCCTTTTCCACGGCGCGCAGCAGGGTCTGGACGCCGCCGGGATCAAGCTTGCCCAGATCCTCGAAGACGAACATCAGGGCGCGGATGCGCTCGGCCGATTCGCGGTTTCTTTCCTCAAGCGCGGTGACGAAGCGGCTTTCGGTCTGGCGGTCGAAATTGTTGAAAATCTCGGCCATCAGTTCGTGGGAATCACGCTTTGAAGTACGTGCCAGATTCGACATGAATTCGACGCGCAGGGTCTGTTCGATCTTGTCGAGGATTTCACGCTGCACCGGTTCCATGCGCAACATGCGTTGCACACACTCAAGGGCAAAATCTTCGGGCAGGGACGACAGAACACGGGCGGCGTGGTCGGCCTTGATTTTCGACAGCACCACGGCGACGGTTTGCGGATATTCGTTCTTGAGGTAGTTGGCGAGGACGGCCTCGTTCACATTGCCGAGCTTGTCCCACATGGTGCGACCGGCAGGGCCGCGAATTTCTTCCATGAGGGCATCGACCTTATCCGCCGGAAGAAAGGACGACAAAAGGCGCTGGGTCTGCTCAAAGCTGCCCATAATGGTGCCGGAAGACGACATGCCGGAGACGAACTCGACCAGAAGCTCCTCGACAACATTTGAGGTCACCGTGCCCAGACCGGACATGGCCTGAGACACTTCCTTGATTTCTTCTTCGTCAAGCTGTGCCCACAGGTCTGTGTGCTCTTCGCCGAGCGCCAACATCACCACAGCGGCTTTTTCAGCGCCGCTCAGCTTCTTTGGATCATCAATGACATTCGCACGCGCCATGATCTATCCTTGGGTTTCATGCAGCCATGACCGAAGAATCGAGATCGATTCTTCGGGGTGGCGGTCTACAAATTCGGATACCCGCTTTACGGAGGACGCCTTAACCTGACCTTCGATGCGGGCAATATCGATGCGTGAATCCATCTCACTCGGCAGGTTGGCATCACCATTATAGGCAATGGCGGCATTGTCGCCCGCAGGGCCGGCAAGGGCTGCGCCACCGGCGACCGCTGGCCCGCCCAGCGCAGGGGTGCGCAGGCCGCCGCCATTGGCCGGATTGATGTATTTCAGCATCGGACGGGCGACAAAGAAGATGATCAGCAAGGCGACGAGCGCCAGCACCAGCATCTCGACGGCACGCATGATGTCGTCCTTGGTGAAATCGAACATGCCCGCACTGGCGGAGGTACCGCCTGCGGCTACGGCGGCGTCATGGCTGAAGCGCACATTCAGAACCTCGACCGTATCGCCGCGATCGGCACTGAAGCCGACGGCGGCCTTAACCAGCTGATCAAGGCGCTGCATGTCCTCGGCTGAGCGCGGGGCATAGGTGGGGGCCGCATTGGCGTCGGCGGCAGGGGTCAGGACGCCATCGACGACCACGGCCACGGCCAGTTTTTTGACGCCGCCGGGCATGATGACTTCGGTGGTGCGGGTGTTGGAAATCTCATAGTTGGTCAGTTCGTCGGTCTGATCGCTTGAGGAGCCGTTCACACCGGCACCGGGCTGGGCATTGACGTCGCCGGGGATATTGGCCTCGGCGGTAACCAGGCCATCGGGTGACGGCTCGGTTGAGGTGTCGGTGGCCGAGGTGGTGCGGGTCGAGCGCACGACCTGACCGTCAGGATCGAACTGGGTCTGCTCACGGGTGATGGAGTTCATATCGAGTTCGGCGGTCACGGTGACGCGCGCGGCCCCTGTACCAACCACGCCTTCGACGATTTCCTTAACGCGACGGCGCAGGTTTTCTTCGATCTCGGTGCGTTTTTCGGCACCGGCCGCCCCAAGAAGCGGGTCGTCCTCGCCACCGGCGGCCAGAAGACGGTTCTTGTCGTCAACCAAGGTCACATTGCTGGCCTTCAGGCCCGGCACGGCACCGGCCACCAGATTGCGGATCGAGCGTACCTGCTCGCCGCTCAGATCCTGACCCGACAGGCCGACAACCACCGAGCCGGTCGGCTGGGCGGCTTCTTCCTGAAACAGTTCGCGGCGCGGCATGACCAGATGCACGCGCGCAGAACTTATGCCCTTAAGGGAGGCGATGGTGCGGGCCAGTTCGCCTTCAAGGGCGCGTTTGTTATTAATGTTCTGGACAAACTCGGTCTGACCGAGGGCGGGCGCATTATCAAACACCTCATAGCCCACCGATCCGGCGGTTGGCAGGCCCTTTGAGGCCAGCATCAGACGGGTAGAGGCCACCTGATCGCGGTCAACCATTACGGTCGAGCCATCCCCTTTGGCCTGATACTTGATGCCTGCCTGATCAAGGGCGGCGGTGATTTCGGCGGCTTCTTTGAGGTCGAGATTGGAATAGAGCAGGGATTGCGGCTTGCCACCCATATTGAGCATGACGGCGGCCAGCACGGCGACCACGCCTATTGCGACGCCCGCAATAGCCGCCAGACGGCCTATACCGAATTGTTTGATAAACGAATCCACGTCCGCTTAGCCCCATAATCCACATGCACGGGACACACATCCACAAGGCTGACGCGATCCACTAGGCAGTAATTTCCCAGTGAAGCGTAAACGAGGTGTTAACGGACGTTAATTTTTCGGTTTATTTGGAGACAAGACGGGGACTTAGGGTCTGGAACAAGGAACCTGTAAGTCCTGAGGTTTGGCCTGATGGCTCGTAGAAACAGAAATGGCCCCGTTCTTCACGCAGGAAGCGGCGGGGCCATCTGATTCGTTTGCGCCTTTGAACCGTATTAGCGGTACTGCTGGATACGGGTCGTGCGCAGACCGGCCATGCCATGGCTATCAATAGCCTTTTGCCAGCCAATAAACTCTTCGGAAGTAATGCGGTAACGTTCGCATGCTTCCTCAAAGCTCAGCAGTCCGCCACGTACAGCGGCCACTACTTCTGCCTTGCGGCGGATGACCCAGCGCTCCGTGCCCGGAGGCGGGAGGTCGGAGAGGGTCAGCTTTGCCCCGGTTGGTCCAATCACGTATGTATCGCCTTTGCTATCGCGGCGTTTTTCTTGCAGCATGACTTTTTCACGCCTTTCTTACCATCACCATTGATGAGCAAGTTAGCATGAGGAATCTAACATCCGCTTAACCGCCTTAGTAAATTAAGTCCTAATGACGGTATTTGCGGACGTTAATAAGTCATTTACTTTAAGTAACGCCTGTTATTCATTATTAATTCCCGTTAATACTTATCGCTTGATGTTGAGTAGTTCCTGTAGCATCTCATCGGCGGTAGTGATGATCTTTGATGAGGCCGAATAGGCGCGCTGGGTGGTGATCAGGCCGGTGAATTCCTGAGACAGGTCAACGGCTGAGGCTTCAAGGGTGGCGACGCTCAGGAGGCCCGAGCCGCTGTCACCCGGCACCTTGAGGACATAGGGGCCGGAAGTCGTAGAAACGCGATAGGCGTTGCCTGAGACCGGCACCAGACCATCTGCATTGACAAAGGTTGCCAGAGCTACCTGAGCGATGTCGCGGGTCGAGCCATTGGTAAAGATGGCGGTGACCATGCCAGTTTCGGAAATGGTGATCTCATCGAGAATGCCGAAGGCGGTACCGTTTGAGGTTACCTTATGGGTGACGGAGGACGCATTATACTGCGTGAAGCCTGTGCCCAGTGAGTTGAAGTCGATATGGATGTCCTGACCGGCGACGCCTGTGTCAGAGCCCCAGCGCACGCCGGTGGTGGCGTCCCATGCGCCAATATCCAGTTCGGCATTGCCAAAGGTCGCGCCGGTATAGGTCGTGCCTCCGACAACCATGGTGCTGTTGGCCGGATCGAGCTTGGCGGTGTTTTCGTCGAACATCAGAATGCCGCTGGCGACCTGACCGTTACCGCTGGTGGTGTCAGAACCCCAGGCGGCACCGGCGGGCGTGCCTGAGCCGTTTACGATGTCAGGTGACCAGATTTCATAGGCCCACTGGTTGGCACCGATCTTGACCAGTGACATGGTCAGGTTACGCTCACCCCCAAGGCTGTCGGCGACGGGGATAGTGATTTCCACGTCGGGTTTGGTGGTCGCCAGTGTATTGGGTGTGTTGATGTTGTATTTTGACATGGGCAGCGGTGCAGTCGGTGGCGTAGCCGTCACAGCGGCGGCATAGGCTGCGCCACCGGTGGAGACCGCCTGCGCGGCATTGAGGTTGGCGCTCAGGCGTGCCGCACTTGAGGCTTCGGCCGTGCCGCCGATGTCGCTGATCTTGATGGGGGCCAGCTGGTTGAAGTCGGACGACGAGGTGTTGACCGCGCCCAGTTCGTTGACCGGCCAGCCCTGAAGGTAAAGACCGGCGGCATTTTTCAGAAAACCGTTTTCGTCAGTCGTGAACGAGCCGTCACGCGTAAACAGGTGCAGGTCATTGGCCGTTGCACCAGGCGACTGTGTGGTGACAAAGAAGCCCTGACCGTCAATGCCCAGATCAAGGTCGCTGTTAGTGCGCGACAGACCGGAGATGTTCGAGATGACGTGACGCGTCGCGGCATTGACGCCACCGGCATTATAGCTGCGTTGCTGGGTGGCCGAGGTGACGATGGCCGAAAAGTCAGTGCGCACGCGCTTATAGGCGGTGGTATTGACGTTGGCGATATTGTTCGAAATCGCCGACAGGGCGGTGGCATTGGCGGCCAGACCCGATACACCGGCTTGCATGGAAGCATTCAGACTCATGAGATTAACTCCTTCGCAGAGATATTTCTTATTATATTGAGGTTAGCTCGCCTTCGCCTGTTCGACGCCGGTGATATAGCTAAGGGGGATGAGGGACATGCCGACCCGTAGGACGGATTGCCCGTTAATGAATTCGGCGGCATCGACCGTGCCGCGCATATAGACCGCAGATTTGATGTCCGCGCCGCCTGCCGTTTTGGCTGTAACCTGTAAGGTGTAGTCACCGGCGCGCACCGTCTTGCCGGACGAGTCCTTGCCGTCCCAGACGAAGGTGTTTTCACCCACATCCTTGCCGTCGGCGGAACCGCTCCAGATGACGGTGCCGTCCTTGTTGGTGACCTTGAGGTCGACGGTCTCGGCGGCGGTGCCAAGCGCGTATTTCCATTCAAGGGGCTGATCCTTGAAGGTTTGCGCATCAATATCGGCGGTAACATTCTTGCCAATAAAGCCGACGACGGCGTTCAGGTTGCTGGCACCTTGCGCCACAAGTGTGGCCAGATGTTCGTTCTGCTTAAGTTGCTGCTCAACCGAGGTATATTGCACCAGTTGGGTCGTCCATTCGGTCGAATCCATCGGGCTTAAGGGGTCCTGATTACGGATCTGCGCCGTCAGGAGGCCTAGAAAGGTCTCATAGGTCGAGGCCAGACCGGTCATGCCACCAGTCATGGAGGGGGCGGCGGCATTATTACCAACAGCGGTAACCATAGGGGGTGCTCCTTAGACCAGCATACTGAGGGACAGATGCTGTCCGGATGAATAAAGACCGTCGACAGGCGCACCGGCATAGGGGCGATTGTGAACGGGAAGCGGGGCAGGGATGTCGATATCGGTATCGTTGACGGGCACGGGGGTGTGCTGAGCGTCACGGGACTGGCGTTCACGGGAGGAGAAGCTCAGAGAGCTGTCTTCAAGCTGAAATCCGGCCTGTTCTAGCTGGCGGCGCAATTCGTCCTGACGGCCCCGGAATTCGCTTTCGCTGATCGGGCTGTCGAAGCTCAGATGCGCCGAAAGCTTGCCATCGGCGTTAATTTCAAGACGTACGTCGACGCGGCCCTGATCGGCAGGCTTAAGCTGCATGTCGAACTGCGTGGTCTTGCCCGCCAGTTTGCGCGTGATCTGGGCGCTTAAGGCGGCAATGTTTTCCACGGCATGGGACGACAGGTGTGACCCTTGTGGGGGTAGTGGTTGGGCCGGGGGTGGGGCTGTGGCGGTCATGAGCGCCGGTTGTAGCGGCGCTCTGGGGGCTGACAATTCAGCGGTGGCCGGGGTGGCCGGAAGCGGGGTCGGGCTTTGCGCCGGTGTGGCTTCAGAGGCTGCGGTATCGGGTTTGGCGATGGCTACCGAAGCCGCATCAGTGGCAGGTTCAGCTTTAAGGGCGACTGTCGCTTGAGGGGTGGGCTCAGGACGGGCAGAACCCAACGGACTGTGCGGCGGTTTGGTGTCTGCAGGGGCCTGCGCCTCTGCGCGTGTGGCCGCAGGGGCAGGGGTTTCGCCGTCCGATGTATCGTCAGCCGCATCAATGGGAAGGGCCAAGGGCGCTGAGGTTAAAGGCGTCCGGGGGCGGGTCACAGGCGTCAGGGCAGCCTGAACGGCGGCGGGCACGGTTTCAGGCGCGGTGGCAGAAGCGGGGGCGGGCGTGAGCGGTGCGCCATCAGGGGCAGCGTCTGTCAGGTCCGTGCCCTGCGAAGCCATGTTGGGCGCCGGTGCGGTTACTGACGCCTTATCGCTGACCGGCAAGGCGTCAGCCTGCACGGTTGCAGATTGTAGGCGCGGTGCGTCCGGTGACGGGGCCTGAGGCTCAGGGGCATCAGAAGGGGTTGCCCATGTGGTGTCAGACTGTGCCTGTATATCCGGAATGGCTCTGCCCTTAACGGGGGCATTGTCAGGTGCTTTAGTCTGAGGGGCCTGTGCCTGAGACGCCTGTGTCTGGGGTACAGGTGCCGGAACAACGGGTGCAGCGGGCGCAAGGGGCTGAGACTGAACCGGTGGGGTCGCAGTAACGGGGGCCTGCGGGGGTTGCGGCATGGGCGTGGCGACGGGCGGCGACGGCATATTGACGGTTAGCGTAGGGGCGTCAGAGGCTGTGCTGGGTTGGGCCATGCTCTGGACCGTCAGGGTCTGAACAGAGGGGGTTTGGTCAGGCTTGTGTGTCGACGCGGCTACGGACAAGGGGGCTGCTTGAAGGGCGGTGTCCGTCGGTGCCGCTACGGATGCGCGGGGCGTTGCGAGGTCAGGCTCGGCCACAGCGGCCTGAGGCGTTCCGGTAACCGGCGTTGGGATCGCCTGCGCAGGCTGAGTTACCGGCGGGGCCGGGGTTTCAGGCAGGTTGGCGGCAGGCAGGGGCATATCTGCCGGTGCGTCGGTCGCCGGGGCAGGTGTCGATACTGATATTGCGGCATCTGAGGACAGAGCCGCAGCGGGCTGTACCGGTGGCCAGATCAGGGTTTGGGTTACACCTTCTGCGCCAGGCTCCGGAGCGATGTGCGTATCCGGTGCGAGGGTGAGCGTGGCCGCCATGTAGGTAAAGGCAGGCAAATCCGGTTGGGTTTGTGCCTGCGTATCGGTGGCCGCCAATACCGTATCCAGAAGTCTGGCGAATGTGTCTGACGTTTCACCCGATGTTTCTCCGGACGCAGCCGTACCGCTCACCGCCAAGGGGGCGGTGGGGGCTTTAAGTTCCGGCAGAGGCAGGAAGACGGACGTCATAAGGGTCAACTTCGCAGAATAAGACACAGCCCGACCGGATTGTTCCGGCTTCTGTATTCGGCGAACGCCTTTTGCGTCCTGAAATTCACCATCGGCCTACGCAAGGCCTGTGCCATTTGTTAAATCATTGAAATTTAATGAGATAATTTTAGATAAGGCGCAAAGTGCCTAGGTAAAAAGCGCTTTCGCCGGATCAAATTTGCCGGGTAGGCCGCAGGCTGCTGCAAAGGGCCGTAGGCGATTTTTTGGCCTGAGGCGCGCGCGTGGCATGAGTTTTGAGACTGTCGGCTCAGATATTCACTTTGCGCGCAGGCCGTTACAGGTAAGATTTTGAAACCTAACAGAAAAATTTTATCGGCTAAAGCAACAACCGGGCAAAATCTGCCCTGTTGCAGGCAGGACTTGCCTGAATCTCAGGCGCACAGGCAGGAGCCGGTATAGAATATGTCGATCCAGTCGATCTTTAATATAGGCACGTCCGGCCTGATGAACGCACAAAACCAGTTGCGCGTCGTCTCGGACAATATTTCGAATATTAATACGCCGGGCTATATCCGCAAGGTCGGCAGCCAGCAGGCGCAAGTCTTTTCCGGACAGGGCGCGGGCGTCAACAGTGGTCAGGTGACGCTGGCGACCAACAAATATCTGCAAAGTGCCGCGCTCAAGGCCACGGCTGCCAGTTCGCAGGCGCAGGCCTTTTATCAGCTGTTTGACCAGATACAGTCGCAGTTCGGTGATCTGACGGATGATGCCAGTCTGTTTAATCTCGGCAGTACGGTTCTGGGGTCACTGACGCGAGCGACGGAAAATGCCTCGTCGCCCGCCATGCGGCAGGAAATTTTAAGCGGGCTACAAAGCTTTGTCAGCGAAGGGGCGCGTATCTCAGAGCACATTCAGTCGGTGCGCGATACCGCTGAAGGGGAGATTGCCTCGGTTGTCGATAAGATCAATTCTCTGGCCAAGAACATTGGCGACCTGAATGCGCCGATTGCCCGCGCCTTTGCCGGTGGTACGGACGGGACGGGGGCGCAGAATTCACAGGCCAACTTCATTGATGAGCTGTCGAAGCTGATTGATATCAATGTCGTCAACAATTCGGACGGCAGTGTCACGGTGCGCACGCCTTCGGGGGCGGTGCTGGCCGGGCAAGGGGCAGTGACCCTGAGCTATAATCCGACCCGACCTGTGGCCAGCGATACGGTTTTCAAGGCCATTGTGGCTACGGGGCCAAACGGCGAAGCGCGGGATTTCAGCGAGCACGTTGGTTCGGGACAGCTTAAGGGGCTGCTCGAGCTACGCGACAGGGACTCGGTCGCCGTGTCGGATCAGTTGTCGGAATATATGTCGGCCTTTGCCGAAGAACTGAATGCCGCGCATAATGCTTCAAGTGCTGTGCCGCCGCCAGAAAGCCTTACGGGCAAGGCGATGAACCTGACGCTTGAAGAAGCCTTGCAGGGGTTTTCAGGCACGACCAATCTGGCGATAATTGATCAGAGCGGGAATTTGGTGCGGCAGGTGGAAATCAATTTCACCAGTGGCCAGTTAGAGGTTGACGGTGTGGCGGCGGGGCCTTTCACGCCCGCGAGTTTTGTGGCCGATATCAATGCGGCGCTGGGGGGCGCAGGCACGATCGGCTTTGCTGACGGCAAGCTGTCGTTCAGTGCCAGTGGTGGTAATGGTGTAGCGGTGGCCGAAGATCCGGCCAGCCCGTCATCTAAGACCGGTAAGGGCTTTTCACACTATTTCGGCCTGAATGATCTGATCCGGGCGGATGTCCCTGTAAACTATGCGACGGGTTTGACGCCTGGCTCTGACCACGGCTTTACGGCGGGGGATACGGTAAGGTTTAGTGTAAAGAACCCCAGCGGCAATGGGGTGGCGCTGGTGGATATTGCCATTCCGGCGGGCGGCAGCATGACCGATCTGGTCAACAGCCTGAATAATTCGACTAGTGGTCTGGGGCGGTATGGCACCTTCTCGCTGAATACGGATGGAGTCTTAAGCTTCAAGGGCTTTGGATCACCGGCCTATCAGCTGGGGGTGGCTGAGGATAATACCTCGCGGCTGGGTAACGGGGCCTCTTTGAGCGAATTCTTCGGTCTGGGGGGGAACGCTTCGGCGCGTGCACAGCATTTAAAGATCGATCCGCATATTCTGGATAATTCCAACCATCTGGCACTGGCTCAGGTTAAGCTGTCGGTGACCACGGGGCCGGTTCTGGTCGGGTCGGATGGCTCAGGGGCCGGTCTGATGGCGGCCATAGGTTCGAAAAACGTCAACTTCTCGAAAGCCGGTTACCATGGCGGTGGCCTGTCGACCTTAAGCCAGTATGCCTCCAATCTGGCCGGTCAGGTCGGCACGGTGGCGGCCAATGCCGAAAACCGCATGACCGGTGCGCAGACGGTGGCCAATGAGGCACGTAACCGTTTGTCAGCCTATCAGGGGGTAAACCTTGATGAGGAGGTCATCAAGCTGACGACCTTCCAGCAGGCCTATGGGGCGTCTTCGCGGCTGATACAGGCGGCGAAGGATATGTACGATGTGTTGCTGGGTCTGGTGTAAAGCGCTTTCCGAAAAGTGGGACGCACTTTTCGGGCTAAAAAGCGCGTTAAAGTAAAGAATGAGAGAGCCTGTTTCGTTCAATGTGAACGGAATAGGCTTCAGGAGCGAGTAGATTATGCGGGTATCAACCGGACAGATGTGGGACAGCGCCCTGTTTAATCTTTTGCAGGCACAGTCCCGTCATGCGGACGTCAACAAGCAGATTGGCACGGAAAAGATCGCCACGGACATCGGCGGTTATGGCCGTCAGAGCGAGGTCATCGCCAGTTATCAGTCGTCCGCCAAATCCATCGACACCTATACGGATCTGGCCAAGAGCGTCGGAGCGCGGCTTGATGTGCAGAATCTGGCGCTTGAGCAAAGCGGTGAGGCATTGCTCAGTGCGCGCGACAGCCTGATGGATGCGCTGGCGACGGATAATCTCGATAATCTGATGTCGACGCTTGAGAGCCACTATGCGGCCTTTGCCGGTGGGCTGAACACCCAGTATCAGGGCCAGTATCTGTTTGGCGGCGGGCAGGATACGAACGCGCCTCTGGCCTTTGGCAGCCTGTCGTCGCTTGAGACGCCTGCGGTCAATGATACGTTTGTTAATGGCACGGTCAAAAAGGTGTCGAAGATTGATCCGTCCACCTCATTGCAGACCGGTATGCTGGCCAGCGAACTGGGTAGTGAAGGGGTGGAACTGTTTCGTGAACTTAAGGCCTTTGCCGATGCCCGTGGCGGCCTGTCCGGTCAGATGGATAGCGCGACACGTGACTATATCCAGACCCTGACAACCAGCTTTACCAAGGCCTATGAAGGTATGGTGCAGAAGACGGCTTTGAATGGCTCCTATCAGGCGAAGGTCGATACGACGATCACCGCGCTTGATAACCAGAGCCTGACGCTCAATGGTCTGATTTCTGACAAGACGGCGGTGAATATGGCCGAGGCCTATGTCAAGCTGGAGCAGGCCGATCTGGCCATTCAGGCGTCTGCGCAGATTGTTGCCAATCTGAAATCGACGTCGTTGCTTGATCTGTTGAGATAAGTGCGTCTCAGAAAAGTGTAACGGTTTTGGGCAGGGACCCTCCCGTCACCTTGCTATTGCAAGGTGCCACCCTCCCGCAAAGCAGGAGGGAGAAGTGGGGAGTGCACCGCTTACCGCTCACTGTTTTGTGAGAACAGGAAACTTGTCCACAGGCTGTAACGGGCGTATTATGGAATTGTGGAAATCGACAGATGAGCCACGTAAAAGACCCCGCGCGGGGCCATCGGAAAGCCGGATAGTAAGTCTATTTCCTGCGGGAAATCTTACCGTCGTTTCGCGGTGAACAGAAAGAGACCTCGCCCTCAGTGGCGGGGTCTTTTTGTATTTCAGGTATATTTTTTGGGGTTAGCTTGCGCCGGACAGGACGTAGGAGGCGACGGTGATATATTTGCGGCCCGCTTCCTGTGCATGGGCGACACAGGCGGCCATAGGCTCAATCTTACGCAGGGAGGCCAGCTTAATGAGCATCGGCAGGTTGATACCGGCGATGACTTCGGCGCGGGTCTGTTCCATGACGGAAATGGCCAGATTGGACGGGGTGCCGCCGAACATATCAGTCAGCAGGATCACGCCATCACCGCTGTCATTGGCAAAGGTGGCGTCGAGGATGTCCTGACGGCGTTTGGCGACATCGTCATCCGGGCCAATGCAGATGGCCGCGACTGCATCCTGTGGGCCCACGACATGCTCCATGGCGGAAACAAATTCCTCAGCCAGTCTCCCGTGGGTAACAATCACAAGACCAATCATATATAGTCCACTATCCTCAAACATCCGCCCTTAAGAGACGGCGACTTCAGGCACATAAACGGCAATTATAGCGCAAACGCACTGCACTGCAAAAAGAGATTTCAAGGTTTAAGGCGAAAACATGTGCCTGCCAAGCCCGCAAGTGTCGGGCCCTGTTTACTGCCCAAGGGCCATACGCAACTTTGAAACGGTGGAAGCTTCAAGAGGATTCAACCGCAAGGCGGGTATGGACTTTCCCAGAAAGGATATGTCTTCCGGTTCAGGCAGGCGCTCAGGTGCCGTTTTTTGACAGTGGACACAAAGGCTTATGCGGCTCAAAGGGCGAAAAGGCCGCGGCAAAACCCCAATGCCGCGTACTTCGATCTGTCCGGCGATGGTGTCTGGTGCGCGCGCATAAAGGTGATGGCCGGAAAGCCACAGGTGGGAATAATCATCACTGACCAATTGAAATCCGTCATCAAGTGCCCTGAGTGCCAGATCGCTCTTGCCGATGCCGGAAGGGCCCATGATCAGGACGCCTTGCCACTGACCGCGCACAAAGAGGGTGAGGGTGGTGGCATGAACGGTCATCGCCTTTGGCGTCAGGGGCATTTGCAGGGAGGTCATTTGCGCGTTGGGCCGCTCTGTGACGGCAGGCAGATGACAAAGCGCGCGCCGGTGATCTCTCCGGCATCGTCCAGACGGTTTTCAGCCCAGATGCGACCATTATGGGCTTCGACGATCTGACGGGAAATAGACAGACCAAGACCTGAGTTGCGTCCGAAAGACGTGCCCTTGGGGCGTGAGGTATAGAAGCGCTGGAAGACGGTTTCGAGATTGTCCGGCGGAATGCCCGGCCCGTCATCTTCAACGGAAATCAGCAGGGCTGGCTTTTGGGCCATATCGCTATGGGACAGGTTGATGCGCACAGAGCCGTTTTCGGGGCTGAAGGAGCGGGCATTGTCAATCAGGTTGCGGAACACCTGCCCGAGCGGGCCTTCGCGGCCATTGACACGCACGCCGTCCTTAAGGGCGGTGCGATTAAAGATGACCGGTGCGCCGGATTCGGCAGGCATGTGCTGATAGAGCGAGATAATGTCCTCAAGCAGGGCTGGGACGTCCACCGGTTTCGGAGCATCACGTGACAGTTCGGCATCGAGACGCGAGGCGTTGGAAATGTCGGTGATCAGGCGGTCAAGGCGATGCACATCCTGTTTGACGACATTAAGCAGCCGCAGCTTGGATTTATCGTCTTTGACCAGATCAAGGGTTTCAAGGGCGCTGCGGATAGAGGTCAGGGGGTTTTTGATCTCATGGCTGACATCGGCGGCGAAGCGGTCGATTTCGTCCATCCGACGTGACAGGGTGTCGGTCATGGACTCAAGCGAGCGGGCCAGCGTGCCGATCTCGTCCTTGCGCGCCTCAAGATCCGGCAGGGAGATGGCGCGGGATTTCTGCATGCGCACATGGTCGGCGGCGGCAGACAGGCGGTGGATCGGGCGGCTGACCAGCCAGTGCAGCACCAGTGATGAGAAGATGCTCGTGCCAACCGCCACGAGAATGAAGGGCAGCATGGCCCAGCGTTGTGCGGCGACGATCTTGTCGACATCACCGGCTTCGATGGTCAGAACACCCAGCACGGCCTTGACGCGTTTCAGGGGCACCGAAACCGACACCACCCGTTCGCCACGTTCGTTATAGCGGACGGTGGCGACTTCGCGTCCGGTTAGGGCCTGCTCGACTTCAAGGCTGAGGGCCTCACGGGCGCGCTCAAAATGCTTGTCATGGGCGAGCCTGTTGTCGCCGTCTTCCGGTATCGGCGGCAGATCGCGCACATCGACGCCTTCGGAAACCGTATAGGAATCGCTGACCAGATGCCCTTCGGCGTCAAACAGGCGGGCGCGCTGTTCGCGGGGTATAAAGCGTGACAGGACAAAGATGGCGCTGCCGACATCAAGCTGGGGTACCGGTACGCCATCGGTAGCGGCATAGGCGATGACCTCACCCATCAGTTCGGCCTGAGAGGTCAGGGCTTCTTTCTGAGTGTCGATCAGGCCCTGACGAAATTCGTTGAGTACCAGCGAACCGATAGTCAGAACCAGAAGGCCCACGGCATTAAGAAACAGGATCAGCCGCCCCAGACGCGAATTGCGTAAGGGTAGCGCGAGGCGTGGCCCGCGTTTTGCAGCGCGGGGCCTCTCACTTTGGGGCGGCTGGGTTTGGGACATCAGACTTCGCGGTAACGATAGCCCACGCCATAGAGCGTTTCGATGGAATCAAATTCGGGGTCAACGACACGGAATTTCTTGCGCATGCGCTTAACGTGCGAGTCGATGGTGCGGTCATCGACATATACCTGATCATCATAGGCCGCATCCATCAGGTTGTCGCGGCTTTTGACAAAGCCCGGGCGCTGAGCCAGGGCATGCAGCAGCAGGAACTCGGTGACCGTCAGACGTACCGGCTTGCCATCCCAGGTGCATTCGTGACGGGCGGCGTCCAGCACCAGCTTGCCGCGCTTGAGCGACTTGGCATTAAGGGCTTCGGTGACTTCGGGGGCTTCGCCCTGATCGACAATACCGGCGCGGCGCAAAACAGCCTTGACGCGTTCCAGCAGCAGGCGTTGCGAAAACGGCTTGTGCATATAGTCGTCGGCCCCGAGATTGAAGCCCAGAACCTCGTCGATTTCGTCATCCTTGGAGGTCAGGATGATGACCGGCAGGTTGGAATTCATGCGCAGGCGACGCAGGACTTCCATGCCGTCCATGCGTGGCATCTTAACGTCAAGTATGGCCAGATCGGGCGGATTTTTCTCAAGCGCCGCCAGACCGGACGCGCCGTCATAATAGGCTTCGATGGTATGGCCACCGCTTTCAAGCGCTAAGGATACGCTGGTGACTATGTTCTCGTCGTCATCGACCAAGGTAATGCGCGCCATGAAATCTCCTGTAAATGACTGTTTAGCTTAACATACTATCTGCATGACGAAAACGCGGCGGTAAAGAGGCTGAAATCAGGCCCGAAAGCGCTTCAACGCTAATTTAACAGGATTCCGGTAAAAATCAGCGGCATAAAGACGATCCTATCAGAAAAGCATACCCGCAGATGTCGGCACAGATCCATTTCGAGGTCTTCTCAAGAAAAACCCCTCAGGCCAGCTGGGTGTTGCAACTGGCGACCGAAGACAAGGAAACGGCGCTGCATACGGCAGATACGCTGATCAACAGTCTGCATGCGGCTGCTGTGCGCGTCAGTCGTGAAGTGTTTAATGCCGGTACGGGCGAATTTCACAGCTATCAGGTCATGCAAAAGGGCACCATAGCCCCGGCGGGTAAGCCGGCGCGGCGCCCGGTGACCGAGCCGGTCTGCACGACGCCGCAAACCCTCTACACCTTGCCTGCGCGCGAAACCATCGGAAGGCTTATGGAGGATTGGCTCAGGCGTTGGCGGGTGACGCCGTTTGAGTTGCTGCATAGCCCTGTGTTAGCCGAAAAGCTTGAGGCGTCGGGGCATGAACTGCAACACGCCATACAGAAACTTTCGATCCCTGAGGCGCAGGAAACCGGCCAGCCCGTGCATGAGATCATTCGCCGGTGGACGGCGCTGATTGAGCGCGCCGTCGGGCGGGTGATCGAGGACGGACGCAAGCGGCGCTTTCCTGAGATTACGCCTGAAACCGTGGTGGCAGTGGTACAGAAAATTTCGGGACAGCCGGATCGCGACTATCTGCTGGGTGGGGCGGTTACTGTTTGGCTTGAGAGCGCAAAGGGGGCGGCGGCAAGATTAGAGGCGCTGCTGGCCCTTGCCGGGCCACTGATCAAGGCGGGGCCTTCCTGTGGCTGGGCCGTGCGGGTCGCGGAAATTCCAGTCTGTGAGATACTGGCACAAAAAGGGGCGGTGGCTGATATAAGCGGCACGGGCGCAGAGCCTGGCATGGCTCTGGCGGCGCTGACGCGGTTGCTGGCGGGCAGTGAAATCGGCAAGGCGGCGGCATATGATCCGCAGATTGCCCGGGTTCTGCCGCCGGTGAGCGGCGCGTTGCAGGCCTATGCCGTGTGGCTTGAGGCCGGACATTTCAGCGACGTGAAACGCCAGTCGATCCGGCACATAATCAGTGAATTGCGAGGGCCGCGTCGTCTGAGGCCATCGGATGCCGTGTCTGAAATCGAGCTTCTCAGGGCCATGGCGGTGGTGCTGACCATGACCGGTGGCGATGAAGCGCAGCGTGAAGACCTGACCAATGCATTTGTGGAACGGTCGCGTATGCTGGTGTCTTCGACCTTTATTGATGCCCTGCTTCAGAGGGCGGATGATGGGGCCGAGGAACTTGAGCGGCTGGTGTGGCTGTGTGAGAACGTCGTCGGCATTTCGAATAAGCGCGAAGCCGCCCGCTGGATGCTTACGGCCCTGACGGGGGTGAAATTTGAACGGGTAATGCGCGAAAGCCACCGTCCCGTCGGGCAGAAGCTCAGGCAACTGGCGGGTCTGCAACAGCGGGTTTCAGGCGCAGGACTGAACGAGAAAGACAGCCAGGAAGCGCACGAGCGTCTCGGGCAGATGGGCGCGGTAATGGCGCAGGAGGCGCAGGTCATTAAACAGATTGCCCGCACGCCGCAACCGCTGCAAAGATTGGCGGCGCTGCTTAGCTTTGCTACGGGGCAGGCGGCCCCTGCGGGCCCCCTGAGTGATCAGGCCCGTGCCGAGGTCATGCGGCAATTAAAGGACCCTGATGTCCGTGCCGAGCTGAGTAAAGACAGCGCGGGCCTTATGGCGCTTAAGCCGCTGTTACAAAAGGCAGGCATCGGGGGGTAGGTTCATCTACCCCTGACA
Source organism: Asticcacaulis sp. (assembly GCA_039206455.1). Lineage (GTDB taxonomy): Bacteria > Pseudomonadota > Alphaproteobacteria > Caulobacterales > Caulobacteraceae > Asticcacaulis. Next base: position 587 of record JBCEBX010000161.1, on the reverse strand, counting down.
ATCATGGCTCTTGTTGGCATTGCGCCTGAGATTGTGAGGCGAACTGTCTCTTTAAAAACAGGCCTTTCCGCGCACCCATGTTTCTCAATCTGGAAACGGGGGCATTACAGTACAGGCCCGTTCCACAAGCTCCACGCTATGGCACTGACGGCATCATCTTTCGTTATCAAATAGATGACACCATTGCCACTGATCCGGGCAACCAGAAATGTATCCAACACACCACCTTGAACACATTTGGCTCCCCCGGGTAATACCTGCTGTCCGCAATTTTTAGAGGTAGCCAGGCTAACTCCATTTTGCCGTCGCAGATTTGATATCGCGGAACTACGCTTCGTTCCGATTGCAACACCAAATTTTTCACCGCTTTCAATGGCACCTGCATGACTTTTGTCTTTCCCATCCGTGGCGTAGGACGCGCAGGCGCTGAGGCTAAGTGCGGAGAGAGACAATGCGACAAAAATTGACTTCACTTTACTGACCTCACGGCAGTTAGGGATTTATAGCAACTGGGCGTAGGCAAAGACATGGGAAGGCCCGTGCTGATACAGTCGCTATCAGGTTTTGGGAGGGGGCTGTTTATCCGA
>JBCEBX010000160.1:9302-17477 GCA_039206455.1 Asticcacaulis sp. | reverse complement strand
CATCATGTCCGCCGGTAAGGGTCTGTTTGACGAAGCCGCTATCGGGCCTTTCTGGGACAAGGTGCCTAACAAGTTTGCCAAGTGGAAGGCCGACGACTATCAGCAGGCCGGTTTCCGCTCCGTGCCGGGCGCCATCGTCCGTCAGGGTGCCTTTATCGGTAAGAACGTTGTGCTGATGCCATCGTTTGTCAATATCGGTGCCTATGTTGCCGAGGGCACCATGGTGGATACCTGGGCAACCGTCGGTTCCTGCGCCCAGATCGGTAAGAACGTCCACCTTTCGGGCGGCGTGGGTATCGGTGGCGTGCTTGAGCCGCTTCAGGCCAACCCGACCATCATCGAAGACAACTGTTTCATCGGTGCCCGCTCAGAAGTCGTCGAAGGCGTGGTCGTCCGCGAAGGCTCCGTGCTTGGCATGGGCGTTTATCTCGGTCAGTCGACCCGCATCGTTGATCGTTCCACCGGCGAAGTCTTCTACGGCGAAGTCCCGCCCTATTCGGTGGTCGTAGCCGGTTCCATGCCGTCATCGAACGACAAGAACCCGAACGCACCGCACCTTTATTGCGCCGTCATCGTCAAGCGCGTGGACGCCCAGACGCGCTCCAAGACCGGCATCAACGAACTGCTGCGCGACTGAAGGGCCTCAGGCCCTTCACCCAATTGACCAGAGGCAGATGGCCCTTTCCATTGGAGAGGGCTATATTTTTTGCGGGATACGCACTTCAAACGATGTGCCGTTCGGGCCGGTTTCGATCAGGCGTACATCGCCGCCGTGGGTTTGGGCCAGATCACGTGAAATCGCCAGCCCAAGCCCGGAGCCGCCCCGTGAGGCCGTCACCGAGAACGGCTGGAACAGGGTGTTGCGCACGCGCTCAGGGATACCCGGGCCATTATCCGATACCGCCATGATGACGTCTTCGGCGGTTTTTACGGCGCTGATGGTCACGCGCCCTAAGGTCTTGCGGTTGGGTTGCGCTTCGATGGCCTGACGGGCATTGCGCATCAGATTGACCAGCAGGCGGTGAATATGGTCGGGGTCGGCCTCAAAGGTGAAGTCATCGACCGCCTTAAGGGCAAAACGCACCTTTTCACCCGCGCCCAGACCGGCATCTTCGGCAGCCGCTTCGGCCAGTTCACGCAGCCTGACAATCTGTATCTTTGCCGGAAGCTCGTCCGATTTGCCGTAGTTCAGAACATTTTCCGCCAGGGTCAGCGCCCGATCCAGCGCCCGCTCAAGCCTCGGGAGGGCCTTGGTGACATTGGGGTCACCGGAGTAGGCGAGACGCTCTGAGGCCATCTGCGCGGCGGTCAGCATGTTGCGCAGATCATGGTTGATCTTGGATACCGCCTGCCCCAATGCCGCCAGACGCGCACGGGAACGTAAGGAATGGCGCACTTCTTCCTGCATCTGGGCCAGTTCTTCCTCGATCTGGCCGATTTCATCATTACGCTTAAAACGGCCCGGCGTGATGGTGATGTCTTCGGGGTTTTCCTTGAAGCGGGCAATGGCCTTGGTCAGGTTGCGGATCGGCATGACGATGAACAGCAACAAAGACACGAACACCAGCACACCCGCCGCCAGCGAAATCAGAACCGACAAACGCAGGATAGACCCCAAGTGACGCTTCAGTTCCGCCTTGAGCGGTTCGGCCGGTACCACCAGTTCGATCCGGTCTGTGCCCTTACGGAGTCTCGGGGGCACCTCGGTACGGATCAGACGGTCGGAATTGCCCAGAAGCGTCTTCCACGGCCCCCACAGATAGACAAGGTCATCGCGCAGATCATTCTGATTGCGGGTAATATTGACCGTATCCGGCTCAATGGTCACCTCAGGGTCACGCAGAACAAAGTCGCGCACACCATTATTCTGTAACGCCAGATAGGATGCCCCGACACTATCGAGCAATTGCGAGGACAGATCACGTGACACCGTGCTTTCGGGCGAGGCATCAAGCGCGAGAGACGCAATTTCCGCCTGCCGCACACGGTCAATCAGCCAGCGTTCCTGATGCGCGGCCATGGACGGCACCAGAATGATAATCACCATCACCACGACGAACAGGGCCGTCAGGAGCAGCAGATGGCCGGACAAACCGTGGAAATAGGAATTGATCCCGCGCCCCAGCCGCCTGAAAAACGGCTTCAGTTTTTCATAAAAGGCCCTGACCTGACGGCCATAGTGACGGTAACGCAGGCTTATGTCGGCAGGCTTGTGACCTGATGGAGCCGTTACCTTAGGCGCAACACGCACTTGGGCGTCAGGTTTTGCCTTGGTCTTTAAGGTATGGGCGGAGGTATCAGGCATCATTCCGGTCATGGTAAGGCGATTTGCCTGACAGGCTAACACATAAACTAACGTTTTCGTGATCTAATTCCTGTATATTGTTCCAAATGACGCAAAAGGGCGCTATTAGGGGCCACTAAGCATTGACAAGCTGACTTTGTCGGTTTATCGACGCGCCTCTTTTGAAATGCAGATAGCTATTGGGTAACCTGAGGCTATCGCCCCTTAACCGGAGCAGTCCCAGTGAAACGCACCTATCAGCCGAGCCGCCTCGTTCGCAAGCGCCGCCACGGTTTCCGTTCGCGTATGGCTACCAAGAACGGTCAAAAAGTCGTTCAGCGTCGCCGCGCCAAAGGCCGTAAGCGCCTTACTGCCTGATCTTTGGCAGAAAATCGTTTAAAAAAGGCTCTTAAAGCGATTTAAGAGCCTTTTTTCATGTTCAGGGATACGCATGCTTCCGACTCTGAAAAAACGCGCTGAGTTCCTGATGGCCAATAAGGCCCCTTATCAGGCGCGCGGTGGCGTGGTCATTCAGGCGCGAAAGCGTGATGATGGCACAGATGCGATTCGTCTGGGCTTTACCGCCACCAAAAAGATCGGCGGGGCAACCTTGCGTAACCGTGCCAAGCGCCGCCTGCGTGAAGCGGCACGCCTTCTGACCCCGGAATATGGCCGCGCCGGACATGACTATGTGTTCATTGCCCGTGCCACGACGCTTGAGCGCGACTGGCAAGGTTTGCTTGACGATGTTAAACGCGCCCTGATAAGGCTTTCGCCCAAAGACTGAACCCTGAAACCTCCATCCACCCTACCCTCCTTGAGAAGTGCCGCCGATGAAGCGTGATGACGCCCGTAACATGTTTATGTTCCTCGCCCTGTCTCTGGCGATCCTGTTCGGCTATCAGTATTTCATAGCTGGCCCGCAGATCGAAGAACAAAGGGCCGCAGCCGAAGCGCGCGCCAAGACCGAGGAAGCGGCCAAGCCTGCCCCGACAGCCGACAGCCTGTTTGTCGCCGGTAAGCTGCCGCGCGATCAGGCCCTGACCCAGACCGGGCGTGTGAAGATCGATACGCCGTCGCTCAAGGGGTCATTGTCCCTGACCGGTGCCAAGATCGATGATCTGTATCTGAAAAACTATCGCGAGACGATTAAGGCAGATTCGCCGAACGTCGAACTGTTCCGCCCTCAGGGGGCCGAACACGCCTATTATGCGGAATCGGGCTTCATCGGTGCCAATGTCGCGGGTCTGCCAAGCGGTTCAAGCGTCTGGACGGTGCTTTCGGGGGATACGCTTAGTGTCGGCAAGAATGTGGTTCTCGGTTACGACGCCGGTACGGGCCTGAAGTTCGAGCGCACCTTAAGCATCGACGAACACTATATGATCACTGTCACCGACAAGGTGACCAACGAAACCGGCAATGCCATTACCCTGGCCCCCTATGCCAATGTGGTGCGTCATGATGTGCCGGATACCCTTGGCCGTAATATGATCCTGCACGAAGGGGCCATTGGCGCTTTCTCTAAAGATGCAACCGCCGAGGCCTATACCCGTAAGGAACTGAAGTTCACCAGCTGGGAAAAGGGCGACAAGGCCAATACCCGTATCGATTCGACCGGCGGCTGGATGGGCCTGACGGACAAGTACTGGCTGGCGGCGGTTATTCCTAATCAGGAAAGCAAGATCCATGCGGCTCTGAAAGCCTCAGCGGTCAATCCTGAGGCCAAGGACAAGGAAAAGGAATATATCTATCAGGTCGGTTACGTCGCCGATGCCCTGAATATTGCGCCGGGTCAGCCAGTTGAGGTCAGCTACAAGATCTTTGCCGGTGCCAAGCGGGCCGAACGTCTGGCCGCCTATCAGGATGCCGATAATATCCCGTCCTTTGACTGGGCGATTGACTGGGGCAATTTCTGGTTCTTTACCCGTCCGCTGTTCTGGGTGCTTGAGCATCTGTTTGCTCTGTTTGGTAACTTCGGTCTGGCGATCCTTGGCCTGACGGTTATCGTCAAGCTGATCTTCTTCCCGCTGGCGCATAAGGCTTACGAGTCTATGACCAAGATGAAGATGCTTCAGCCGAAGGTCGAGGAACTCAAGAAGCGTCATGAGGGCAACCCTCAGGACATGCAGAAGGAGATGATGGCCCTTTATCAGAAAGAGAAGATCAACCCGCTTTCTGGTTGCTTGCCTATTCTGGTTCAGATTCCTGTTTTCTACGCCCTCTATAAGGTGCTGTTCGTTACGCTTGAGATGCGTCACGCGCCATTCTTCGGCTGGATCAGAGACCTGTCGGATCGTGACCCGACGACGATCTTTAATCTGTTCGGCCTGATCCCTTACAATCCGGCGACCGTACCGTTCATTGGTGGTTTCCTTGATGGCCCTCTGCATATCGGCGTCCTGCCCGTGCTTTACGGCCTGTCGATGTGGCTGTCGCAGGGTATGAACCCGCCAATGCCGGATCCGGTTCAGCGCAAGATATTTGCCTTCATGCCGCTGATCTTCACCTTTGTCATGGCTCCGTTTGCCGTGGGTCTGCTGATCTACTGGACCTGGAACAACGTCCTGACTATCGCCCAGCAATATATGCTGATGAACAAGATGGGCGTCGAAAACCCGATCGATACCTTCTTTGGCAAACTGGCGCGCACCAAGCCTAACTCAGAGGCGGCGCATACGATGGAAATCGCTGATGACGTGATCAATGACGGCATCATCGGCCTGCCCGAAGATCAGCCAGCTAAAAAACCTGTCAAACCAAAGCCAGCGGGTACACCCGCCTCAGGCACCAAGAAAAAGCGTGGTCAGTAAACTGTGACGGACGAACTCTACACAGAAGATCAACTCGAAGCAGGGCGTGTGTTATTCGCACGCCCTGCGCGTTTCGTCATGGGCGCCGCCAAGATCGAGCAATTGCCGCCCGACGATCTCTCTGAAGTCGCCTTCGCCGGCCGCTCAAATGTCGGCAAGTCGAGCCTGATCAATGCCCTGACCGGACACAACCATCTGGCGCGGGCCTCTAATGAGCCCGGCCGGACGCGTGAGGTCAATTTCTTCGTCGTCGATGATAAGTTCCGTCTGGTCGATCTGCCCGGTTATGGCTGGGCCAAGGCGTCCAAGACCGAAGTTAAACGCTTTCAGAACCTTGGGCGCGATTACCTGCGCGGTCGTCCGGCGCTAAAACGTGCCTATCTGCTGATTGATGCCCGTCATGGCCTGAAGGACGTGGATAACGAGCCGATGGATGCGCTTGATACCGCCGCTGTCTCGTATCAGATTGTTCTGACCAAGGCCGACAAGATCAAGCCGCATGAGCTTGAGGCGGTCATTGCCAAAACACAGGCGGCCATCAAAAAACGTCCGGCGGCGCACCCTGTGGTGCTGGCGACCTCATCGGAAAAAGGCCTCGGCATTCCTGAGCTCAGGGCCGAGATCATGCAAACCTGCGAAGTCGCGCCTTAAACCGGCTATTATTTTTAGATCACCGCGTGTTCCTGATTTTCTGACGCGCATTTTGATCCAAAAACCGTTTCACACTTTTTGGAATGCGCGCTGTATTTCGCTTCGACGCGCATTTTGATCCAAAAACCGTTTCACACTTTTTGGAATGCGCTTGTATGCGTCCCTATTGCGGTATCGATTTCGGCACGTCCAATTCAGGCGTTTGCGTAGGATTGGGTGATCAGTTGCGTCTGGTGCCCATCGAGGGCGAGGCGACCACCCTGCCCTCAGCTATCTTCTTTAATACGGAAACCGGCCGCACGCAGTTCGGGCGTGTGGCCATGTCAGAATATCTTGAGGGCTACGAAGGCCGCCTGATGCGCGCCCTCAAGTCGGTTCTGGGCACGGCCCTGTTTAAGGAAACCACCCAGATCGGGTCAGGCCGCAAAAGCTTTCACACCATTATCGGGCTTTATATCGCCCATCTGAAACAGACGGCGGAGGCCTTCGCCGGTCATAAGATCGAAGATGTCGTGCTGGGCCGTCCCGTGCACTTTGTCGATGACAACCCGCACGCCGATCAGCAGGCCGAGGATGAACTGAGGGCCATTGCCGAAGCACAAGGGTTTCGCAACATCCGCTTTGAATACGAGCCTCTGGCGGCGGCGCGCGATTTCCAGAGCCGTCTTGAAGGGGCGGCGACCATACTGGTGGTCGATATCGGCGGGGGGACGTCTGATTTCTCGGTTATGCGCCTGACCTCAGATCAGGCTGACATTCTGTCCAATGTCGGGGTGCATATTGGCGGCACCAATTTCGACAAGGCCTTGAGCCTTGCGACCGCCATGCCGGATATGGGCTTTCGCAGTCTGATGAGCAACGGCAATGACATGCCGGGGCTTTATTACCATCAGCTTTCAACCTGGCATCTGATCAACCAGCTCTATACGCAGAAAACCCTTCTGGGAGCGAAGGAACTGCACTATCTGGCGCAACGCCGCGATCTGGTGGGGCGTTTGCTGAAAGTCCTCGAAGGCCGCTATGGCCATGATATTGCCGCTCGTATTGAAGCCGCCAAGATCACCCTGTCGTCCGAAAATACGGCGCGGCTTGATTACAGCCATATTGAAAAAGGCTGGGCGTCGGATATCGACCGGACAGGTCTCATTGAGGCCACCACCCGCGACGTCAGCAAGATTATTCTGACGGCAGAACAGGCGGTCAGCAAGGCGGGATTGAGGCCGCATGAGATTGATACCCTGTTCCTGACCGGCGGATCGACGGCATTACCCGGTTTTGAAACCGCGCTGAAAGCGGCCTTCCCCTCGGCGAGCCTGAATTACGGGGATCGCTTTGCTTCGGTCGTTCAGGGTCTGGGTCTGGCGGCGCAGGCCGAATTCGCCGCCTGATATTGATGGAATGCTGACAAAAGGACTTGCCTTACGTGCCGCCCCACTGTATTAGCACGCTAACACAATGGAACAACCCGTATGTCTGACACCGCACAGGACAAAACCGAACTGGCAACTGCCCTTCTGACGCTGAAAACGCCGGAAGAGGTGGCGGCTTTTCTCGATGACCTGTGTACCCCATCTGAGATACGGGCCTTTGCCGAACGCTTCCGCGTGGCGCAGCTTCTCGATCAGGGGGATGTCTCCTATCGGGAAATCTCTGAGCGCACCGGAGCCTCGACCACAACCGTTACCCGCGTGGCGCGTTTTTTACGTGACATGCCTCATCAAGGTTACCGGCGCGTGCTGGATCGCCTTAAGCCGAACCTATAAAGAGAGTTACCCGTATGACCACGCCGCGTTTACGCATTGCTGTTCAGAAATCAGGCCGTCTGGCTGACCGTTCACTCGAACTGATTGCCGGTGCGGGTTTGCGCGTCCTTAAGGGCGTGAACGAACTTCTCTATCGCATCGAAAACCAGCCCATCGACCTTCTGCGGGTGCGTGATGATGACATCCCGACCTTTGTCGCCGATGGCGTCGCGGAACTGGGGATCGTTGGTTACAATGTGCTGGCCGAACACTTCCCTGAGGCCGACCTTGAGAGCCAGATTGTTCAGCGTCTGGGTTTTGGCAAGTGCACGCTGAAAATCGCGGTGCCGAATGATGCAGTTTACGAAGGCCCGCAAAGCCTTGAGGGTAAGCGTATCGCGACATCTTACCCGAACATCCTCGGTAAGTGGCTGAAAAACAACGGCGTCAATGCGACTATTGTCGAAATGCGCGGCGCGGTCGAAGTGGCCCCTCGCATGAAGATCGCCCATGCCATTTGCGATCTGGTGTCGACCGGTGCGACGCTTGAGGCCAATGGCATGAAGGCGACCGATCTGGTGCTGTCGTCCGAAGCCGTGCTCATCAAGGCTCCGCATGCGCCGCCCGCCGATCTTGAGCATATCTATGACATGGTCGTGCATCGCTTTGACGGTGTGACCGCTTCGAA
>JBCEBX010000160.1:336-9292 GCA_039206455.1 Asticcacaulis sp. | reverse complement strand
CATGGCCGGGGTCGTCGCCTCCCAGGGTGCCAAATACGTCATGCTCAATGCGCCACGCGAACATCTGGATGAGATCATCCGCCTGATCCCCGGTGCCGATGCGCCCACCATCATGCCGCTGGCTGGACGTGAAGATGCGGTAGCTGTTCATGCCGTCTGTCAGGAAAATGTGTTCTGGGACACGCTGGATAAGCTTAAGGCCGCAGGGGCTTCGGCGATCCTCGTCCTGCCGATTGAGAAGATGATGCGTTAAGCAAACAAGATACCCCTCCGGCCAGACAAGCTGGCCACCTCCCCGCAAAGGCAGGGAGGAGGGAGAAAGAACCGAGATGAAAACCTTTGTCTGGAAAGACCTGAACGCGGCGGAGAAAAAAGTCGCCCTCGCCCGCCCGGAAAACCGGCGTGATGAGCGGGTGCTGGCCACCGTCAAGACTATTTTCGATGATGTCGAAGCGCGTGGCTTTGATGCCGTCAATGACTGGGCGTTGAAACTGGATGGCCACGGCGTAGAGCGCCTTGAACTGACCAGCGCCCGCGTTGATGCCGCCCGTGCGCAATTGACGGCCACCGACCTTGAGGCCATGGAGCTTGCGGTCGAGCATGTCCGCGCCTTTCATCAGGCCGAATTGCCCGGCGATGGGCCGGTTATTGCGCCTGCCGAAGGTTTAAGCCTGCAACGGGTTTATCGCCCGATCACCACCACCGGCCTTTATGTCCCCGGTGGCACGGCGCCGCTGTTTTCAACCCTGATCATGACGGCGGTGCCCGCTCTTGTGGCGGGTGTGCCGAACCGCGTCTGCGTTACCCCACCGTCAAAGGACGGTTCGCTGCACCCGATGATGATTGCCGCGGGTCAGGCAGCCGGTCTTGAGGCTGTGTGGCGCGTCGGTGGCGCGCACGCCATCGCCGCTATGGCGCTTGGCGCGCTTGAGGGCGTACCAGCGGCAGACAAGCTGTTTGGGCCGGGCAACAAATATGTCGCCGAAGCCAAGCGTTATGCGCTTGAGCGCGTGTCCGGCATTGCCATTGATATGCCTGCGGGCCCTTCGGAGCTGCTGGTGATTGCCGACGCTACGGCCAATGCGCGTCTGGTGGCGGCTGATCTGCTCAGTCAGGCCGAACACGATGCCGATGCGCAGGTGGTTCTGGTGGCCCTTGATGCCGCCATCGCCGCCGCGATCTCTACCGAGGTCGAAGCACAGGTCGCCCAACTGCCGCGTGAAACCATTGCGCGGGCCTCACTGGAGCAGGCACGTCTGTTTATCGTCGATAGTCTTGAGGCCGCCGCAGAGGTGTCAAACCTCTATGGGCCAGAACACCTTGCGCTACAGGTGGCGGAACTGGATGCCCTGATCCCGCAACTGACGGCAGCAGGTACGATTTTTGCCGGAACCTATGCCGCCGAAACCTTTGGCGACTATGCGGCAGGCCCAAGCCACGTCCTGCCGACCGATGGGGCCGCACGCGCCTATGACGGCATTACCGTGCGTTCCTATCTGACCAGCTTCGTGGTGCAACGCGCCACCAAAGCCGGTGCCGCCACCATTGCCCCTGCCGCCGCCCGTCTGGCCCGTCTGGAAGGTCTTGAGGCCCATGCGCGGGCCGCAGACTTCCGGCTGGAGTTGTAGAAATGCATTCTGCTATGGCCGCCCGCTCCCCACTCTCCTCCCTATGCGCAAGCATGGGGAGGTGGCATCGTGCAAACGATGACGGAGGAGTATCCCACGGCATTGTTTACCCCTCCGTCAGGTTCGCTTCGCTCCCTGCCACCTCCCCGTCGCCACGCGACAGGGAGGAGACGGATATTTGAGGTTTGTTTATGATCCCCTCTCCTTTTTCTGCCCTGAACGCCGCCTCAAGCGGCCTTGAAAGCGCCCCGCCGTCGCTGGAACCTTTGCGTAACCGCATGGCCGAGGTCTATGGTGTTGAGCCGTCACGCCTTGTGGTGACCCGCGACATTACAGGCGGTCTCGAGCTGATCCTGCGTCGCCTTAAGGTCAATGGCTTTGAAGGCTTCACCTCGGTGCAGGCTGATGACACCCGCAAGACGGTGCTTGAGACCATGGCCGAGGCCTATGGTTTGTCGGTCAAATTCAGCGACACCGCCCCCAAGAGCAAGACCGCCGGTGCTTATCTGATTGACAATCCGCGCCTGCCGGACGGCAAGGTCTGGACAATCGAAGCGGCCCGCACGCTGGCGGTTGATATTTACCCCACCCTGCTGGTGATTGACGAAAGCGCCTTTGACGCCGCCGATGCCCAAAGCCTGACGGCTTTGACGGCGACAGAAACCAATGTCGTCGTGCTGAAAAGCCTGTCCTTCCTCTATGGGCTGGCGGGCGCGCAGGTTGGGGCGTTGATCACCTCGGACAAGCTGTCTGCCGGTCTGCAACGCTTTGCCGATGCCGCACCTTTGGCCACCCCATCGATTAAGGCCGCCGAGGCGTCCCTGTCGCCATCACGTGCGCTTAATCTTGAGGACCGTATCCGCCTGATCCGCTCGGAACAGACGCGTCTACGTGAGCAACTGACTCAAAGCACCGCCTTAAGCGATTTTGCCCTCAATGACGGGCCTTGGGTCTGGCTGCAACCCGTTGACAAGGCGGCTACCCTTGGGGCCATCAAGCGTCTGGGCCTGAAGGCACAGGCAGCGTTTGAGGGCCTGATCGTCCCTGTAGGCGATGTCGCCCATAATGACCGGTTACTGGCCGCTGTCGGGGTAGTCAGCCAATCCAAACCCGCCCGTCGCGGTGAAGTCCTGCGTGACACCAAGGAAACGCGTATTTCCGCCATTGTCGATCTCGATAGTCCGAAGCCGATCACCATCCACACCGGCAATGGCTTCTTTGATCACATGCTTGATCAGGTGGCGACGCACGGCGGTTTCTCTCTGCAACTGGCCTGTGAGGGGGATCTCCACATCGATGCGCACCACACCATCGAAGACTGTATGCTGGCCTTTGGGGCGGCGCTGAAGCAGGCTCTGGGGGATCGCATCGGCATGGCACGCTTTGGCTTTGTTCTGCCGATGGATGAAACCGAGGCCAAGGTCAGCGTCGATATTTCCGGTCGCGCCTTCTGCGTCTTCAAGGGCGAATTTGCCGCCTCCCACATCGGTGAATTTCCGACTGAGATGACGGGCCACGCTTTCCGGTCACTGGCCGATGCGCTGGGCGCTTCGGTGCATGTCGAAGTCGAAGGCGAGAATGACCACCACAAGGTCGAGGCCTGCTTCAAGGCGCTCGGTCGTGCTCTGCGCATGGCCACGCGCATCGAAGGCACGGCCCTGCCCTCAACCAAAGGGATGCTGGCGTGAGCAAGATCGTCATAATCGAACTGGGGTGCGCCAATACGGCCTCGGTGCTGTTCGCCTTTGAGCGCCTTGGGGCCGATGTCGTGCTGTCGTCCGATGCCACCGAAATCACCACCGCCGATAAGGTTGTCCTGCCGGGCGTGGGCGCGGCAGGCTATGTGATGAACCGTGTGCATGCGTTGGGGCTTTACGACACCATCCGCAGCCTGAAGCAGCCGCTTATGGGGGTCTGCCTTGGGCAGCAGATGCTGTTTGACTCGTCCGAAGAAGGTGATGTCGCCTGTCTGGGGCTTATTCCCGGTCGTGTCAGTAAGCTTGAGGCCCCCGCGCCTCTGGTGGTGCCGCATATGGGCTGGAACCAGCTTGAGGTCGTGCGCGACGATCCCCTGACCGATGGTTTAAGCAATGGCGACTATGCCTATTTCGTCCACAGCTATGTCTGTCCGGTAACCGAACATACGCTGGCGACGTCGGACTATGCGGCGCCCTTTGCCGCCATGGTGCGCAAGGACAATGTCTGGGGCTGTCAGTTCCACCCCGAGCGCTCCTCCGTCGCCGGAGCCAAGATTTTAGAGAATTTCCTTAAGGTGCCTTCATGATCCTTTATCCCGCCATAGACCTGATCGAGGGTGAATGCGTTCGTCTTGAACAGGGCCGTTTTGATGCCGTCACCAAATACGACTCCGACCCGTTCAAGCGTCTTGATCTGTTCAACGCCGAATTTGCCAAGTGGGTGCATATTGTGGACCTTGATGGGGCCAAGGCCGGTTCGCCGCAGCAACATGAACTGATCGGTCGCCTCGCCAAGGCGTCACGTGCCAAAATCCAGACCGGCGGCGGTGTGCGTTCGCGTGAACATGTCCAGACCCTGCTTGATGCCGGTGTTTCGGCGGTCGTGGTAGGATCAGCGGCGGTGAAAAACCCCGAAGAGGTGCGCAACTGGCTGAAGGATTTCGGCAAGGATCGCATTACGCTGGCGCTCGATGTTCTGCCGACCAAAGACGGTGGCTATGACGCCGCCCTGCACGGCTGGGTCGAAGGTTCCGGCATCTCTTTGTGGGATGTTCTGGACTATTATCCGGTGGGCAGCGCGCAGCGTATTCTGGTCACCGATGTGTCACGCGACGGCATGCTTCAGGGGCCGAATATGGACCTGATGAAGGCGCTTCGCAAAGCCCGCCCTGATCTCGATATTCAGGCCTCAGGCGGCGTGCGTTCGGTCGAAGACCTCTATGACCTTAAGGCCATCGGCATCAACGGGGCAATCGTGGGTAAGGCGATCTATGAGGGTCTGATTGACCTCAAGGCAGCGCTTAATGTGTGATTGGATATAATATGTTAGCCAGACGCATCATCCCCTGCCTCGACGTCAAGGACGGTAAGGTCGTCAAGGGCGTGCAGTTTGTCGGTCACGAAGTCCTGGGCGACGCGGTCGATATGGCCCTGCGTTACCGCGACGAAGGGGCAGATGAACTTGTGCTCTATGACATCACCGCCTCGGCCGAAGGGCGCACCGTGGACTATAACTGGGTGCGCGATATTGCCCGCGCGCTGGATATTCCATTCTGTGTCGCCGGTGGCATCCGTTCCGGTGAACAGGCCGTGCGTTGCCTTGATTCCGGTGCCGATAAGGTGTCGATCAATTCGCCCGCTCTGGAACGCCCTGACCTGATCAACGAACTGGCGGAAATGGCCGGTTCGCAGTGTGTCGTGGTCGGTGTGGATAGCCGTGAACTCGATAACGATTACTACGTCCATCAGTATTCCGGCGACCCCGACAAGATCCGCGCCGCCGGTCGGCGTACGCTGGACTGGGTGGTCGAAGCGAAGGATCGCGGTGCCGGTGAGATCGTGCTCAACTGCATGAATCAGGATGGCGTGCGCAAAGGCTATGATCTTACGCAGTTGCGTTTAGTGCGCGATCTGATCGATATTCCGCTGGTGGCCTCAGGTGGCGCCGGTGCGACTGAACATTTCACCGATGTCTTTGAACAGGCAGATGTTTCCGGCGCGCTGGCCGCCAGCGTCTTTCACAAAAAGATCATCCATATTCCCGACCTGAAACGCGACCTCAAAGCCGCCGGTATTCCGGTAAGGATCTGACACATGCCCGAATCCCACAAACTGCCCAATCCGCTGACGCTGGCCGATATTGACGCGCTCGATTTCACCAAGGGCGACGGCCTGATCCCCGCCATTGTGCAGGATGCCGATACGCTTCAGGTGCTGATGCTTGGTTATATGGACAAGGCCGCGCTGAGCGAAACCCTTACCGAGGGTCAGGTGACCTTCTTTTCACGCTCCAAAGGCGGGCGCTGGCGCAAGGGCGAGACATCAGGCGATTTCCTGAATCTGGATCGCATCCTGACCGATTGCGACGAAGACGCGCTGCTGGTCTATGCCCGTCCGGTCGGGCCGACCTGTCACACCAAAACCACCTCATGCTTTGGCCACGAAGACGCCCCCGGTATCGGCTTTATCGGGCAACTGGCCAGCGTGGTCGCTGAACGTGCGAAGGCCGATCCCGCCGACAGCTATACGGCGCGCCTGATGCACAAGGGCGTGGCCAAGATCGCGCAAAAGGTCGGGGAAGAAGGTCTTGAGACGGCTTTGGCCGGTCGTGCCGGTGACCTTGAGGAACTGCATGCCGAGGCCGCTGATCTGTTGTATCATCTGTCGGTGCTGCTGATGGCGCGTGAGACCTCGCTTGAGGCCGTTCTGGCGGTTCTGCGGGAACGTCATACGGGGCGATAAGGGCCGTCTCTCCTCCTTATGCCTTGGCATGGGGAGGTGTCGCGGCGTTAGTCCGCGACGGAGGGGTTTCTTGCTTTCTTACCTTACAACCAAAAAGAAACCGTCCCGTCACTTTGCTTACGCAAAGCGCCACCCTCCCGCAAAGCAGGAGGGAGAATAAAGCCTTCTAATAAACCGGACAGGACTGCCACTGATAGGCGACGGCCATGACCTGCCGCCTGTAGCGGTACACCACATAACCCTCGCGCTCAGGCTCATTGCCGTAATAGGTCTGGCAGCGATTAAGATAGACGGTTTCGTTTGAGCTGTAGCTACTGTCAGCCTTATAGCTGCCGTCCTCAAGGCGACGCACCGTGACCCGTTGATAGCCTGAGCCATAGGGGCCATTAGTGTACATATAGTCGCCGTCATAGACATGGCGGCTGGCCAGCAGGACGGTCTGTTCCCTGTAACCATAGGCCTGCATGTAATCGATAGCGTCACGGAAGCAGTATTCGCCCCATAGACGCGTCGCGGGCGGGCAATCGCGGATGACCATCGCTACGGGCACCGCTACCTCGGCATAGGCTTCATAAATATCTGCCGGAACGGGGGCCAGAGGCGCGCCGCAGCGGGCATTAACCTCTTCGACGGCATAAAGTTCCGTCTCATGACGGCGCACATAGACCCCGTCATTGCCATAGGCCGCACAGTCGCGGGGTACGCCGAGCATCGATTTTTTGAACCAGCGTTTGTCAGCCTTGAAGCCTTTGGACTGACGCTTGAGCACCAGTTGCTCAATGTCCTTGTCGTCCAGCAACTCCCCTTCGGCGACGGGGCGAACGGCGGCGATCAGATCAAGTTCCTTTTCGGCTGCATTTGCTTGGAGTCGCTGAATACCCGTGCGGGCGCAATAGACCTTACGGACGATATAGCTCTTGTCACAGTCAGCCTCAGGCATGGCCAGAAAGCGCCAGGTGCCCTGAACGCGGATAAATTCGGTGCGGCGATAACTGTCTCCGGCGGGCGGCACCACACCAATAGACGAAGGCGCAGCGGGTATGGTCTGGCCCACGGGGATATATGGCCCGCGGGGTTGCTCCGGCCCGCCGCCGCACATCACGGTCTGGCTTTCCTGCGCCGCCAAAACGTCACCGCGCTGTTCGATGCGGTAAACGATGTCTTCGCCATTCAGCCGGTAGCAGCCGCGCGGGACAAAGACATCCGACGTGTAGGGTAAGGCTTCAGCCGTCAGCTTGCCGTCTTCAAGGGCGATATCATAAAGCGCATAGCCGTTACCGGCCCCGACCCGATCCCCTGCCGCCACCTGATAGGCCGCGCTTATGACCCGCACACGCGACTGTCCGGTTTTTTTCAGCCAGACCTCAGTAGTTTGCAGGCACGGGCCACCGGCAATGGGCCTGTGGCTTTGGGGGCAGTTGGCAACGGGCTGGACAATCAGATGCGCCGACCCGAGAATTTCGCGGGCCTCACCAAACTGAGCCGGTCGCACAAGCTTCGGCGGCGCGCCATAGCCCTGCGCCTGAACGCTTGTGCCACAGGCGGCGGCACCCAGCATCGTTATAAGTAAACCTGCTACAGGATACCGCATGGCCCCCTCCCCCGTTATTACCGTCCGGTACGCTTTACCGTCACTGGCTTTTGCCCGCCTGACAGGGGGCGGGCAAGTGAAAGCGGCTATATTGTACCTTAATTGCCGTAAAATAACACGATTCCATTGCCTTCACACTTCGATTCAGGCATAGTTTACCGCAGGCGCTCTGGGAGGAACCGTCTTTTTCATGTCTTCGCTGCTCGACATTGTGGTTTCTTTTCTGGCGGCAGTCCTGTCGGCAGCGTTTCTGCATTTCGGCGCGGCGGAAAAGCCGGATGATAAACACGCCGAGAAAAAGCCCGAAACCGCCGCGATGGCCACGCTTCACGAAGCCCCAGATGCCGAGGATATCTCGGCTTCGGTTAAGGCTCAGGCCAAGCCCAACAATCTCCCGACCGTGAAGTTTCTGGCCTATTAAAACCGGCGTGGCGTTCAGTCAAAGGCCCTGAGCAAGCGCAACCTCATACCTTTAGGGCTATCGCTTGATAATCTGCATTCAGACTGGGTGATCACTGTCAATGCCAACTCTGATGCACCAATTAGTTACGTTCTGTCCTTAGAGGACATAAACGGGTAGCCTCACGCGACAAAGGCGGTCTAGCAAGCCTTCTGGCTTGAGATACGAGACTATGAACGCGCCGAGTTTCGTGAGAGGTGGGGACGGCTGTGTCAAGGTGATCCGTGACCACAATGTCGATGAAATTAAAAAGGAACTTCTTCATCCAAATCGAAATCAATATTATGAGAAGTAAGTTCTTGAGGTATTTCCCGCCGAGGCGGCTCCAGCTTTCTCACCTCAATTTGAGGTAACAACATTACAGCCGCCTTATCCTGCTCCTCCTTAGCAAGTCCAACTGCTTCTTCAACTTGGTTTAATAACTGCCGAACAGTAGTCGCAGCACCACCAATATCTGCGATAGCTCCTGCCACCACCAAGCTCAACGTGGTTACGGCTAAGAAATTTAGGCGCGGCCCCTCTAAGTCTCTTTCGAATTGATTTAACTTCTGCAAGAGTGCGTCAATGCGTGCAGGGGAAAGTTCAAGCTTACGGATTTGATCTCGCATATGAGTCACTAAAGTCAGGAGGCGATCTTTTGTATTCCCTTGAAGTAAAATAGAAAGCTGATGGTTACGATCCGCCCCTTCAAGGGCTAACTGCATTGCATAAAAATCAATTTCGTTTTGAAAATCCTCATATGCGCCGTCATTCCATTCCGATTTTTTTGGAATTTCCATTCTATTGATTGGTTCAATATTAAAGTGCTTGGCGGAAGCAACCAGCGTAATCATGTAGC
>JBCEBX010000160.1:0-326 GCA_039206455.1 Asticcacaulis sp. | reverse complement strand
CTCTTGTATAATATTCCAGCCGTTATTATCGTCAGGAGCGCTTTCTATAATTTCGTCGCATCGGTTACGGCAAATTTCTTCGATAGCAACAAACCGTTGACGAGGATCGGTAGGCAGACCTTCGATTTCAGTCTGCGTTATGAGATTAGGCATCGTTCTATAGCCCCATGACTGAGTATATATTAGAACACATACAGAACGAAGCATCAAGGGGGCTAAGTGGAATAATACCTTATGGTTATTTTTTGCATGCCAATGGTTGAGTAGATTGGGAAAAGGCTACCTTTTAGGCTGCGATCGACCAAAACCAAACGGCTAAGAATACG
>JBCEBX010000159.1:0-4386 GCA_039206455.1 Asticcacaulis sp. | reverse complement strand
GGTGAGGGTGGTCGATGTCTGATGCATTTTATGTGTCCGTTCAGCCTTGGCAACCGTTGGGGCCTGTTGGGCCATAACAGGGGACCAGGCCATGGCGAGGGCAACCAGAGCGGTCGAAACGGAAAGTAGCGGTTTCATAGTCTGTCTCTTTCAGTATGAGAATCGTAAACCCACTACAGGCTACGATTACGGCGCGAACAGGGCGGTAACATGATCACTGAATGACAGAACCTGCCTTGTTCCTTATCAAATATCGATTAGAGCCTGAACGGAGGCTGAACCGGTCATACAGCTATGAATTCATCCGGATGTTTTTCGCAATTGAGACTTTAAATTCCCTCAGGCTCATGTTAGGCACGCTGCCTTCCCGCTGCGTCATATATTTCTGCGCGCACATGGGGGCGAGTAGCTCAATGGTTAGAGCCGACCGCTCATAACGGTCTGGTTGGGGGTTCGAGTCCCTCCTCGCCTACCAATTCCATTATATTTGAATGCGTTACCGCGTAAAACCGTATGTAAAGACGGTAAATCCGCTGAATATCGGAATAGTTAGCGTTCGGCGCACCGCTCTTATTGATCCCTTATTTCATCATAACTAGCCTGACGGAAATTTCGTGCTGAATTTAGCCCATCCCATGAGTTTTTCACAGTGAATGAACCGCTCGACCCCCAGTCTGCCCAGTGGCATCAGGCACAGCTCGCTGCCATAGTGGAATCGTCGGATGACGCGATAATCAGCAAGGATCTGAACAGTATCATCACGTCCTGGAACAAAGGTGCCGAGCGCATTTTCGGTTATGCATCTCAGGAAATGATCGGGCGGTCGATCACCACCCTCATTCCGCCGGAACTGCAGCATGAAGAAGACGCGATCATCTCCCGTATCCGCGCGGGCGAGCGCGTTGAGCATTTCGCCACGGAGCGGCTTTGCAAGTCCGGCGGTCAGATCAGCGTGTCGATCACCGTATCGCCCGTGCGCAATGCGCGTGGCGAAATCATCGGTGCCTCCAAGATTGCCCGGGACATCACCGAACAGAAACGGGCCGAAGTGCGCCGTGCGGCTCTGGCAAGGCTGACCGACAGTATCCGCGATCACGAGGATCCGGCTGAAATCGCCTATATTGCGGCGCAAATAATTGGTGAAACCCTGAACGTCAGTCGCGCAGGCTATGGCGTCATAGACACGACCGAAGAAACCATAACCATTGAGCGTGACTGGAATGCCCCCGGCATAAAAACCCTTGCCGGTGTGCTGCGGTTTCGTGATTATGGCACCTATATCGAAAACCTGAAACGCGGTGAAACCGTCACCTTTGCCGACGCAGAAAAAGACCCCCGCACCAGAGCCAATGCGGCGGCCCTTAAGGCCATCAGTGCGCAGTCCGTGGTCAATATGCCCGTCTCCGAGCGCGATCGTTTCGTGGCACTTCTTTATCTTAATCACGAGACCGCCAGAGACTGGTCAGAAGGCGAGCTCGCCTTTATCCGCGAAGTCGCCGAGCGGACGCGAACGGCGACCGAAAGGGCGCGGGTAACGGCGGAACTGAGGGATTTAAATGCGCTACTGGAACAGCGGGTTCAGGACGCATTGGCCGAAAGGCGCATACTCGCCGAAATCGTGGAATCGACCGCTGCCTTTATTCAGGTAGCGGACATGAATTTCAACTGGCTGGCTGTCAATCGCGCCAGTACCGAAGAGTTCCAGCGCATCTACGGTATCCGGCCCAAGGCCGGCGACAATATGCTGACGGTACTGCAACATTTGCCTGAGGAGCAGTCAGCGGTGAGGGACGTTTGGGCCCGCGCCTATACCGGTCAGAGCTTTACGCAGGTCAACGAGCTGGGTGACCCATCCCGCGACCGGCGCTTTTATGAAATGAAGTTCAGCCCGTTACATGATGAGGCCGGCACTCAGATCGGCGCCTATCAGTTTTTCTTTGATGTTACCGACCGGATGCATGATCAGAAACGGCTTGAGCAGGCTCAGGAGCAGCTACGTCAGGCCCAGAAAATGGAAGCCGTAGGGCAACTGACCGGCGGCATCGCCCATGACTTCAACAATATGCTGGCGGTTGTTTCAGGCTCGCTCGAACTGCTGGATCGCCGCGCCACTCCGGACGAAGCGCGCACCAAACGGCTGATTACCGCCGCACTGGATGCCGCCCGCCGCGCCGCAACCCTGACGCAGCGTCTGCTCGCTTTCTCACGTCAGCAACCCCTGAAACCTCAGGTGCTTGATGCCAACAAGCTGGTCTCCAACATGTCTGATCTGTTCCGTCACTCACTGGGGGCACACATCCAGCTTGAAACAGTGCTGGCAGGCGGTTTGTGGCGCATTCATGCCGACCAGAACCAGCTCGAAAGCGTCCTGCTGAATCTGGCGGTCAATGCCCGTGACGCCATGCCCGACAGCGGCAAACTGACCATTGAAACGCAAAATGCCCATCTGGATCAGCGCTATACCGCCAAGGAACCGGGCATAGCGCCGGGGCAATATGTCCTGATCGCGGTGACGGATAGCGGAAGCGGCATGCCCCCGCAGGTGCTGGCCAAGGCCTTTGACCCGTTCTTCACCACCAAGGATGTCGGCAAGGGTACAGGGCTGGGCCTCAGTCAGGTCTATGGTTTCGTCAAGCAATCCGGCGGACATATCAAAATCTATTCCGAAGTCGGTCACGGCACGACCATCAAGATCTATCTGCCGCGTTACACCGGTGTGGCCAACGAGGAAGCCGAAAGTGATCTGTCCGGCACCATCCCCATGGCCGATCACAAGGAGCTGATTCTTGTGGTTGATGACGAAACCCTTGTGCGTCAGCTGTCCGTCGAAGCCCTTACCGAACTCGGCTATCGCATTCTGGAGGCGGGCGATGCCCGATCAGCTTTGGCGATACTCCATGAGCGTCCGGATATCGATCTTTTGTTTACTGATATTGTGATGCCGGAAATGAATGGCCGCGAACTTGTTGACAAGATCAGAGAACACCGTCCCGATTTGCCGGTAATCTACACGACCGGCTACACCCGCAACGCCGTCGTGCACAACGGCGTGCTTGATGCCGGTGTAGAACTGATCAACAAGCCCTTTACCATCGAAGAACTGGCCTCGCGGGTACGCGATGTCCTCGACAGCGCGCAGCCCTGATATCACAGCTTGGCGAGTCTGCCGCCATCTACGGTGATCTCTGAGCCGGTGAGGAAGCGGGCTTCGTCGCTTAAGGCAAAGGCCACGGCAGCGGCAATATCTTCGGGTTGACCAATATCCAGTGGATCAAGCACTTCAAGGCCCGCCTTGATGTTTGGGCTTTCCCTGAGCATGGGCGTGTCCACAGCGCCGGGCAGAACCGAATTGGCCCGAATATTCCTCTCACGCCCTTCGATCGATGCGGTACGCGCCAGCGACGTCAGCGCAGCTTTGGCCGCCGCATAAGGGCCGACCAGTGGCGAGGTCTGATGAGCGTGGATGCTTGAGACATAAACCAGACTGCCGCCGCGCGACATGTGGTTGAAAGCCTGACGTGTAAAAAAGGCCGCAGCAAAGAAATTAATCTTCATGATACGGGCCCAGTCATCACCGGTCAGATCACCGAGCGCCTGATAGATCATGGTGCCCGCAACATTGACAAAGCCATCGACATAGCCAAACCATTCCAGCGCCGCCCTGTAGGTCTCAGCGGCCGCGTCTTCATCAGCCACATCGTGCGGACGCAGCAGAACACGGTCAGGAAATGCGCATCGGGCCTGCGTTTCTTCCAGAGTTGATACACCGCGACCGATGAGGACGACATTGGCCCCTTCACTTGAAAGCCGGAGGGCACAGGCTTGTCCAATACCACTACCGGCACCCGTGATCAGAACTGTCTTGTTTTCAAATCTCATCTCTACCACTCACGCACAAAACCATCGGGACCACGCCAGACCGGATTGCGCCATGTGGGGCAATCCTTGCTCAGCTTTCGCACCTTGTCTTCATCAACAACAATCCCCAGACCGGGGCCGGAGAAGGCTTCGACCATGCCGTCCTTCACGTCGAATATCTCAGGATTTTCCATATAGGTCAGAAGGTCATGACCGCCGGTATTGTAATGAATGCCGAGCGACATTTCCTGAATGACAAAATTGGGCGTGGCCAGGGCTAACTGCATGCAGGCGGCCAGCGCAATCGGCCCTAACGGACAGTGCGGGGCGATAGCCACGTCATAGGCCTCGGCCATGGCCGCCATACGACGCACCTCGGATATACCTCCGGCATGACTGAGATCGGGCTGAAGAATGTCGATAGATGCCGCCGCCAGAAACGGTTTGATATCCCAGCGGCTATACAGACGTTCGCCAAGGGCAATCGGAATCGTCGTAAGCTGACTCAGCTGCGCAATGGCTTCAGGA
>JBCEBX010000158.1:0-4388 GCA_039206455.1 Asticcacaulis sp. | reverse complement strand
TCACGGAACAGGCCGCGTCGCCGGATTTCCGGCAGGACAAGGCTGATGAAATCATCCAGCCCGTCGGGGAAGGTCGGCGGCAATATGTTGAAACCGTCCGCCGCTCCGGCATCGAACCAGGCCTCAAGCTGATCAACCACCTCGACCGGCGTGCCCACCAGCACCCAGTGGCCACGCGCCCCCGCCAGACGACCAATCAGTTGCCGGATGCTCAGATTGTCACGCACGGCAATGTCGTAGGCCAGTTTCTGACGACTCTGCCAGCCTTCGGTATAGGGCGGCGCAGGTACGGGGCCATCAAGGTCGTGGCCGCTTAGGTCCCACTCAAGGAAGGTCTTGATACCCACCAGCGCCTGCTGCGGATCGACGAAAGCATGCAGGGCATCAAATTTTGCCTGCGCCTCTTCGCGGGTTTCCCCGACATAAATACTGACGCCCGGTAAGACCAGAAGACTGCCCGGTTCGCGCCCCTTGCTTTCCGCCAGCGCCTTTAGGCTTTGGGTGAAATGGGTAGCGGCGTCGATATGCTGCTGCGCGGTAAACACAATCTCGGCGGTTTCGGAAGCCAGCGCGCGACCGTCCTCAGACGATCCCGCCTGAACAATTACCGGATGACCCTGTATCGGACGCCCCGACTGCAACGGCCCCCTGACCTTGTAATATTCGCCCTCGTGATAAATAGCGGCGACCTGCGCCGGATCGAAGAAGCGCGCGGCTTGCTTGTCGAAATCGAGTGGCGTATCGCCCCAGCTGTCCCACAGCTTACGCACCACATCGACATATTCACGCGCCCGCGCATAACGCTCCGAATGCGCCAGCTGATGATCAAGGCCAAAATTCGCCGCCTCGACATCCGTGCCTGAGGTCACCAGATTCCAGCCTGTCCGCCCCTTGCTTATATGATCAAGCGACGCGAATTTGCGCGCCAGCTGATAGGGCGGCAGATAGGTAGAGGACACCGTGGAAATCAGGCCAATCTTCGAGGTGTGGGTCGATATGGCCGCCAGCAGCGTCAGGGGTTCAAAATAATAGACCGGCGGCGCATAGGCATAGGCCTCACCCGAAGGCGCCACCAGCGCCAGCCCGTCGGCAAAAAAGATGGCGTCAAACTTAGCCGCCTCAGCCTTTTTCGCCAGATCAATGTAATATTCAAGGCTGAATATATGGTTCGGATCGATATGCGGTAACCGCCAGGCCGCCGCATGATGACCAACGGCTTGCAGGAACAGTCCCAGCTTGAACTGACGCTTTTGTGTCATGGGTAAGCTTGTCCTTTTTATGAAGAAAAACCGGCTCCGGAAGCCCCCGCCCGACCCTGAAAATGAAGGTCGTTTCCGGAACCGGCACGTACCGCCCTAAAAGCGGCCCGTAAGGGTGAGACCAACGGTGCGCGGATCGCCCTGAATGGCGATGAACGGATTGACGGCAGAGGCCGAGCCGTAACCCACGGCATAGCGCTTATCGAACAGGTTCCGGCTCCACAAAAGCACGCTGAAACGCTGGTCAGGGGTGCGCAAACCTATGCCGATATTGGTGAGGCTATAGGCGTCCTGATGGCCATATTGCGAATGCGGGTTCACCAGTTCGACTTCGGAACGGTAAAGCGTATTGCCATAGGCAAACAGGTTGAGGTTGCTGGCCACAGGGGTTTCGTAATCGACGCTCAGCTGCACATTGACCTTCGGCACCCCGACGATCTGCTCACCCGAAAGCGACAGGGGCTGCCCCCCTAATGCCACCGCATATTCCACCGGTGCCGGTGCATCCTCATAGGAAACATATTTGGCGTCGTTATAGGCCCCGTTTAACGTGAGATTAAAATTCGGCGTGACACGGAAGCGTGTCTCGATTTCGATGCCCTGAAGCCGCGCTTCGCCGACATTCCCCAGATAGGAAACCAGCGCGACACCTGATTGTGAGAGCTGTGTGGACTGGAAGTCCTCAATCGTATTGCGGTACAGGTTGACGTTCACCACGGCGCGGTTGTCGGCAAAGGTCGATTTGAAACCGATTTCATAATCGGTTGATTTTTCAGGCTTGATGATCAGCGGCTGGGTGAAGGTCGGCGTCAGAGGCGAGGCCGTCGTATTGGCCGCCCCCGATTTTTCACCATAGGACGCCACCCCATAGATCAGCACAGTGTCCGACAGCTTATAGGACGGGTTGAACAGCCATGAGACGGACTCGCCGTCTTTCTCATCGGAAATATCGAATATGCCCGCCGACGCCAGACCGCCCGCACTGCTGGTTCCGGCCAGAGACCCCAGCACAAGCCCGCGCACCGGTGCAAGCGCCGCCAGAGGCCCTACTAGTGGCGAACCGCCCGTGGATGACCCGACCACCGATACTTCACGGGTTTCCTTTGTATAACGCAGACCCGCCGTGACATCGAACCGATCCGTGAAATGCCAGGTGCCTTGCGCAAAAACCGCTTTGGAATCGACATTGGTTTCGCCGCGCTTGGAATAGTCCACGCCATCAAGAATCACCGGCAGCACAAACTGGGGCTGGATAAGCGGATTACCCGACAGGAAGAAGGCGCTGGCATCCTTGTAAAGCCGGAAATGCAGGTCGCTGACAACCTCCTGCCTGAGGTAATAGGCACCGACCTGCCAGTCAAAAGTACCGCCGGTCTGGTTGGCCAGACGAAACTCCTGCGACAGCTGCTCCGCATCGACATCATACCCCAGATGCAGGATGGAATAGGGGCTGTAGTCCCCGTCGTTTTTGGGGCGGAAGTTCAACTTGCGCCAGGCGGAAATCGAGGTGAAGGTCAGACCGCCAATATCCCAGTTCAGTTCGTTGGATACGCCGTCGACCTTGGAAAACAGACGCTGCTGCGTATTGAGATTGGCATTGTTCGGAATGTCATAACTCGGGGTATAACCAAACACCGATTTCAGACGGTTCTCCCAGCCACCGGCCCGTACTGAATGGACCGTCCCGTTCAGATTGAGGTTGTGCGTAGCATCGCCCGCAGGTGGATAGAAGTTGTTGTATTCACGCGTCTCATTATGCTCAATGATGAAGCGGTTAGAGATATTTTCCGAAGGCGTGAACAGCAATTGCCCACGCAAGCTAAAGCGCCCGTTATCGAGATATTTGGTGCCGTCATACTGGTTCGTGACCCAGCCACCGCCATTATCGAGCGAGCCGGTCAGACGAAAAGCCAGCTTGTCGTCAATGATCGGGCCGGTCCAGCTGGCACGCACTTTTTTGCGGTCATAGCTGGCATAGGTGGCCTCAAGCTTCAGCTCAGGCTCAAAACTTGGCAGCTTTGTCTTGACGATCAGGGCACCAATCGTCGTGTTCTTACCCAAAAGGGTACCCTGCGGCCCGCGCGCCACTTCGATGCCATCGGTATCAATGAAATCGATCCATGAAAAACCGACATGGGTATAGAAAACATTATCAACAATCAGGCCGACACCCGATTCCGCCCCGTCATTATTGGCGTTACCGCCCAGACCACGGATCAGAAGCGTGGACACGCGTGTGTTTTGCTGAACGGCGTTAAAATTGGGCACCTTGAACTGGTAGTCGGTCACCCGATCCAGTTGCTGGGTGCTAAGTTCCGATCCGCGCACAGCCGAAATCGCCAGAGGCACATTCTGTAACCGCTCACTACGACGCCGCGCCGTGATAGTTACCTCTTCAATGGCAGCATCTGCCGTCGCGTCAGCCGCGGCCCCAGCCGACTCGGCAACCTCGTCCGCTTGCGCCGATGCGCTAAAACCTGCGCCAATCAGAAGCGCTAAAACCGATGCCCCCGCCAAATGGCGTGCAGCCTTCAACCCTGACTTATGAATGCTCATAAGAAACCCCTTCGTCTGTCGCCCGCCTGCTTTTTCAGGGGCCGATCACCAATTTGCCAATTGTTATGATTGTGCGTTCCGGCGATCCCGAAGTGTGCTCAGGGGTACGTCTGCCGCTTGTTAATATACAAGCAATTTAATAGGAATTAGGTCAAATTATAAAATCTAAATCCTGAAAGTGTCGCCACTAACGGATAGACGAATGCGGGCTAAACGTTTTAAAAATGGAAAATGGGTGGAAAACGGGTGTCAGTATCGGGGCTAAACCCGCCGGTTTTTTACAAAAATTTGCAGAATTTCGCCGCTTTTTCTCAGCCCCCCTACCCTTCCGGCGGCCTGTAACTGCCTTTCAACAGTCCGTCCCAAAGACCATCGGACAACAAACGCCGCAACCCCAGAAACAGGTTTGCCGACGCCGTGACCGTGTACCGGGCCTTTGGCGATACAGCTTCGATAGCCTTCTGAATCACACGCGCCACATCATCACCCTTACCACCGAGCTTGCTTAAGAACCCCTGCTCGTAGACACCCACCGTTGACTCTTTCACCTGACGGTTAAAATCGCCATAGACC
>JBCEBX010000157.1:0-4399 GCA_039206455.1 Asticcacaulis sp. | reverse complement strand
GTTGTCTCCCATCGACCTTCAGGTCGTAAAGGCTGCCGGTGTGACCTTTGCTGTGTCTGCGGTTGAGCGGGTCATCGAAGAACGCGCCCGTGGCGATGCCGATAAGGCGCAGGCCATCCGTAATGATCTGTCGGAGCGTATTGGTGGTGATATTCGCGCCGTGGTGCCGGGGTCTGAGGCCGCAATAAAGCTGAAAGAAGCTTTGATCTCAGAAGGCCTGTGGTCGCAGTACCTTGAGGTCGCGATTGGCCCGGACGCTGAGGTGTTCACCAAGTCTCCTGTCCTTTCGACCGTTGGCTGGGGTGAAGAAGTCGGCGTGCGTTCCGATTCGACCTGGAACAATCCGGAGCCGGAAGTGGTGCTGGTGGTGACGGCTGATGGCCGCACCGTGGGCGCGACGCTCGGCAATGATGTCAATCTGCGCTGCTTTGAAGGTCGTTCGGCATTGCTGCTCGGTAAGGCCAAGGACAATAATGCGTCCTGTGCGCTTGGGCCGTTTATCCGCCTGTTTGACGACAGCTTCACCATCGATGATGTGCGCTCAGCCGTGCTTGATCTTAAGATCGACGGGCCGGAAGGTTATGAACTGACCGGACGCTCATCGATGGATCAGATCAGCCGTGACCCGCTGGAACTGGTGCGTCAGGCCCTCAGTGAGCACCATTATCCCGATGGATTCGTGCTGATGCTGGGGACGCTGTTTGCGCCGACGCAAGACCGCGATGTCGCCGGTCGTGGCTTTACGCACAAGGTCGGTGACATAGTCCGTGTAAATACACCGAAACTTGGACGTCTGGAAAACCGTGTCAATACGTCTAAGGACGCACGGGCCTGGGTGTTTGGTATTACGGCGCTTATGCAAAATCTGGCTGCCCGTGGGTTACTTAAGGGTGGAAAACCTGCCCGCACGGATGCAGCGTAAACTGCCAGAGCGCATTTCTTCAGAGAAATGCCGCCCTGATTTTTGTTAGAGAAAGACGAAGGCATGTCATCAGCGATTTATCCCAGCCTCAAGGGGCGCAAGGTTCTGATTACCGGCGGGGGGTCGGGGATCGGAGCGGGGCTGGTGCAGGCCTTCGTTCGTCAGGGCGCCAATGTGCATTTCATCGATCTGGTCGATGAGGTGAGCGCGACGATCGATACCGGTGTGCTGGGGACGGCACCGGTCTATCACCTCTGTGATCTGACGGATACGCCGAAGCTTGAGGCGTTGTTACACGCCATTCAGGCGGAAGGGCCGGTCAGCATTCTGCTCAACAATGCGGCCCGTGATGACCGTCATAGCCTGTCGGAAATTACGTCTGAATTTTTCGATAAGAACATCGCTGTCAATCTCAAGCATATGCTGATGTGTGCACGTATTGTGGCGCCGGGCATGAAGACGCTTGGGGGCGGGGCGATTGTGAATTTTGGCTCGATCTCATGGCATCTCGGTCTGCCGGATCTGACGCTTTATGAAACGGCCAAGGCGGGTATCGAGGGCATGACGCGCGCGCTGGCGCGGGAACTGGGCCGCGACAATATCCGCGTCACGACCATTATTCCGGGCAATGTCAAAACCCCGCGCCAGATGAAATGGTACACGCCCGAAGGGGAAGCAGAGATCGTCAATTCGCAATGCCTTGATGGCCGTATCGAGCCACAGCATGTGGCGTCTCTGGCTTTGTTCCTTGCATCTGATGATGCGGCTTTGTGTACCGGTCATGGCTATTGGATTGATGCAGGGTGGAGATAGGGCCGCGCATCGCAAAGTTTTGGCCTGACAGCCAAATACATTTGCGATGGATTATACGGGCGAGCCTAAGCTCGGGGCGGCCCTTCGCTTAGTCTCGTCTTTATTTTCTGAAGGGATTGGTATGAGCGACATCACCTGCATCTGGAACCTGAAGGCGACGCTAGGGGAGGGGCCGGTGTGGCGGGCGGCGGAAAATGCTCTGTGGTTCGTCGATATCAAGCAGAAAAAAGTGCATCGTTTTGATGCCGCCAGCGGTGAGACGCGTAGCTTTGACGCCCCCTCAGATCCGGGGTTTCTGGCACCGGTGCGCGGGGGTGGATTTGTTGTCGGCTGCAAGGGCGGGCTTTACCGCTTTGATGAGGCGGGCGGGTTTCGTTTCTTAAGTCACGTTGAACCGGCGCATCTCGATAACCGGTTGAATGATGGGTTTGTCGATCATCAGGGGCGGCTGTGGTTCGGCTCTATGCACGACCCCGAAGAGAACCCGACGGGCAAGCTTTATCGCTTTGATAAGCGCGGCCTGAAGGTCATGGATGCGGACTATGTCATCACCAATGGCCCGACGATCAGTCCGGATGGCCGGACGCTTTATCATAACGACACGCTGAAAAAGCACATCTACGCTTTTGATCTGGATGAGGCGGGCGAGATTACAGGCAAACGCCTGTTTGCGCAGCTTGATGTCGGGCAAAAGGTCGAAACAGCCGGTGAGGTTTGTTACGCGCCTGACCCGCAAAGCCCGCATGGCGAAGGCTATTTCGATGGGCCGGTGGTCGATAGTCAAGGCAATGTCTGGGTCAGCCTGTTCTTTGGCTGGGGCATTAATGTCTATGCGCCGGACGGGCGATTGTTGCGTAAGATCCGGCTGCCTGTGTCCAATGTCACTAAGATCGCTTTCGGCGGCCCTGATCTGAAGACCGTCTATGCCACGAGCGCTGCTAAGGGGCTGTCTCCCGAAGACCTTAAGACCCAGCCGCTGGCCGGTGGTCTGTTCCGGTTCAATAGCGATATTGCCGGACAGCCACAGAACGAAATCTCATTTCTGTAAAAAACACTTATAATAAAGAGGGACGCACCGATGACCCGCACACCTGCTACGCCCAATGGCCGCTTCCGTTCACAGGAATGGTTTGAAGCCCCTGGCCATATCGATATGGCGGCGCTCTATCTTGAGCGCTTCATGAATTACGGTATCACGCCGCAGGAACTGCGTTCGGGCAAGCCGATTATCGGTATCGCCCAGACCGGCAGCGACCTTTCGCCCTGTAACCGTATCCATCTCGAACTGGCCAAGCGCACGCGTGACGGTATCCGTGATGCGGGCGGTATTCCGATGGAGTTCCCCTGTCACCCGATCTTTGAGAATTGCCGCCGTCCGACGGCAGCGGTCGATCGCAACCTGAGTTTCATGACTTTGGTGGAAATCCTGCATGGCTATCCGCTGGATGCGGTAGTGCTGACGACCGGCTGTGACAAGACGACGCCTGCGGGGATCATGGCGGCGACGGCGGTGGATATTCCGGCCATTGTTCTGTCGGGCGGGCCGATGCTTGATGGCCACCATGACGGTGATCTGGTTGGTTCCGGCACGGTTATCTGGCGCTCACGTCGCGCGCTGGCGGCGGGTAAGATCACCGAGGATGAGTTCCTTGAGGCCGCCTGTGCATCGGCCCCTTCGGCGGGGCATTGCAACACCATGGGCACGGCCTCGACGATGAATGCCGTAGCCGAGACCATGGGACTCAGCCTGCCCGGTTGTTCGGCCATCCCTGCGCCCTA
The DNA here is from genome assembly GCA_039206455.1 of Asticcacaulis sp. GTDB lineage: Bacteria > Pseudomonadota > Alphaproteobacteria > Caulobacterales > Caulobacteraceae > Asticcacaulis. The sequence goes on along the minus strand of JBCEBX010000157.1, from coordinate 885 downwards.
TCGCGAGCGTGGTCAGATTGCCTATGAAACGGGCAGGCGGATTGTTGAGATGGCCTATGAAGACCTCAAGCCGTCGAAAATCCTGACCAAAGCCTCATTCAAGAATGCTATTGCGGCGGTCGCGGCGCTGGGGGGCTCAACCAATGCCCAGCCGCATATTGTCGCCATGGCCCGTCATGCGGGCATTGAGTTGACGGATGACGACTGGATGCAGGCCTATGATATCCCGCTGATCCTCAACATGCAGCCTGCGGGCAAGTATCTGGGTGAGCGCTTCCATCGCGCGGGCGGGGTTCCGGCCGTCCATGTTGAGTTGCTGAAAGAAAATCTGATCGACGGTAAGGCCCTGACCATTACCGGCAAGACTCTGGCAGAAAATGTCGCCGGGCGGGAAACGCGTGATCGTGAAATGATCCGTACCATTGCCGAACCCTTGATGGAGCGGGCCGGTTTCCTTGTGCTCAAGGGCAATCTGTTTGACTTTGCCATCATGAAGACCAGCGTGATCTCGGATGAGTTCCGCCAGCGTTATCTTTCCGAGGCGGGCCGTGAAGGCGTGTTCGAGGGCAAGGCGGTCGTGTTTGATGGCTCCACCGACTATCATGAACGTATCAATGATCCGTCTTTGGGCATTGATGAACGCACCATTCTGGTTATTCGCGGCTCAGGGCCGGTGGGTTGGCCCGGTTCGGCGGAAGTCGTCAATATGCAGCCGCCCGACGCGCTGATTAAACAGGGAATCACGTCTCTGCCGACCATCGGTGACGGGCGTCAGTCGGGGACGGCAGATTCGCCTTCGATCCTCAATGCGGCGCCGGAAAGTGCCGTGGGCGGCGGTCTGGCCTGTCTGCGAACCGGGGATATCATCCGTATCGACCTCAATAC
>JBCEBX010000156.1:0-4411 GCA_039206455.1 Asticcacaulis sp. | reverse complement strand
CGGGTTCCGTTACAAGCACTAACGTATCCCGCGTGTGGCGTCCGGTCTCCGGGCGGGACGCCATCCCTTTAGTAAGCGTATTCCTTTTTCTTTTTCCAAACTATACCTCTGGCGCCGGAGCGATCCGGCGTTTTTTTTTATGGAATATGGCTCGACCAGACGGGCCAAAGGTTCTAAATCCAGTCCATTACACAAATACGGAATGCCGCTGATATGTCTGACGCCTTTACCTGTTTTGGCGAACTCCTGATCCGTTTGACGACGGCGGGACGTGATCCGCTCTATAGCCTGCCTGAACTGACGCCCTATGTCGGTGGGGCTGAGGCCAATGTCGGTGTCGGTCTGACGCGACTGGGGCACAATGTGCGCATGATCAGCGTGGTGCCGGACAATGATCTGGGGCAGGCGGCTTTGGGTAACCTGCGTTACTGGGGTGTGGACACAAGCCGCGTACAGGTCCAACCCGAAGGGCGCATGGGCCTTTATTTCCTGACGACCGGCGGCATTCACCGCCCTTCGGATATTCTTTATGATCGCGCGGGTTCCGCCTTTGCCGAAGCCGATTTTGTGGCCTTTGACTGGGCACAATTGCTGGAAGGTTCCGGCTGGCTGCATGTGTCGGGTATTACGGCGGCGCTCGGCCACAATGCTTTTGAAGGGGCGCTTAAGGCCATGAAGATGGCGCGCACGCTGGGCATCAAGGTGTCTTTTGACTGCAATTACCGGCCCAAGCTGTGGGAAGCCTGGGGCGGTGACGCACCGACCCTGATCAAACAATTGATGGCTCAGGCCGATCTGATTTTCGGTGGTTACCGCGATATCGAACTGGTGTTTGGCGTGGCCTTTACCGGTGAGGCCGGAAGCCATGAACGTAACCGCGCCGCAGCGGATCATGCCTTTGCGGCCTTCCCTGACCTTAAGCGTCTGATCTCGACGCGCCGTGAGCAGGTCAATGTCGATCATAATCGTCTGGCCGGGCTGATGTTCACACGTGACGCATCGCTTGAGACCAGGACCTATGACATTGCCCGTATCATTGATCGGATCGGTGGCGGCGACGCCTTTGCCGCAGGGGTTTTGCACGGTATCCTGTCGGGCAAGTCCGATCAGGAAGCGCTTGATCTGGGGATTGCCGGGGGGTGTCTGAAGCACGCCATGCCGGGGGATTTTGCGCTGGCGACGGTCGCCGAGCTTGAGGCGTTTCTCAGTGAAGATGGCTTTGACGTGAAGCGTTAAAGGACCTGCCTGACCTCATTGACCAGCAAGGCGAGATCCTGAGGCCGCGACAGGCGATGATCGCCGTCCTTGATCAGCGTGAGCCGCACGTCAGTTGAGGTCAGGGTTTCTGTCAGGCGTACCCCGTGCGTCCACGGCACGACATCGTCATTCATACCGTGCAGGATGCGTACCGGCCCGTCAAAGCCGATGGGGGCGTTTAACACACGATGGTTGGCGGCCTCGTCAAAAAAGGCCTGTGACATCAGCACATCGTCTTCGTAGCCCGTAAGGTTAAACGCGCCTGCAGTTTCAAGGGCATGGCGGTCTTCGGGCGACAGGTTGGGCAGCATCAGTTCGGTGGCGAAATCGGGCGCAGGGGCAATGAAAACGGCGGCCTTTATGCGCTCTGGCCGGTCTTTGATCAGCAAGCTGGCCATCCAGCCGCCCATGCTTGAGCCAACCGTTATTAATGGGCCATCGGTCAGGTGATCGACGACCTCAAGCACGTCCTGACGCCATGTGCCGATGCGGGCATCTTCCCAGCGGCCCTTGCTTTCGCCGTGTGCCGAATAGTCAAAACGCAGATAGCTCCAGCCCTCAGAGCGCGCCGTGTCGGCCAGGACCTGCGCCTTAGAGCCGGTCATGTCCGATTTGAAACCACCGAGCCATAGGACGGTCGGGCCATTGCCCTCAATGCGGCGATAGGCAATGCGGTCGTTCAGGAAGTGCGTTTGGTCTTGATTTGCGGGGGCGGGCATGGTCATAAGCCCTGAATAGCCCTGTGTCTCTTGCCGGACAAGCCCTCCATGTCATCTGCCTTTCCCTATACGGTTTTACAGGTCGTGCCGAACCTTGATACGGGGGGCGTGGAGCAGACCGTGCTCGATATGGCCAGAGCGATTACCGAGGCGGGCGGTCGGGCGATTGTCGCCTCACAGGGCGGGCGTCTGGAGGCAGCCTTGGCAGAGACGGGTGCGGTGTTTCACCGGATGCCGGTGCATTCGAAAAACCCCTATGTGCAGTTCAAGAACTACTATGCGCTTCAGGCTCTGATCCGGCGCGAAAAGGTCGATATTGTCCATGTGCGGTCGCGCGCGCCAGCCTTGGCAGCGATTGGCGCGGCACGGGCGACGGCCATAAGGTCGGTGACCACCTATCACGGTATCTACAAGGCGAAGGGCAAGCTCAAGCACTGGTATAATGGTCTGATGACGCGGGCCGATATCACGATCGCCAATTCTGACTATACGCGGGCACACATCCTTGAGACCTATCCGGTTGAATCGGCGCGTGTGGTGTCGATACCGCGTGGCGTTGACCTGAAACGCTTTGATCCGGCGCAGGTGTCTGATGAGCGCAAGATCGCGCTGGCTGAGGCATGGGGGCTTGATCCGGTGGATGAACGTCCGCTGTTTGTGCTGGCCGGACGGCTGACGCGCTGGAAGGGGCAGGTGCTGATCCTTGAGGCCTTTGCGCGGCTGAAAGACCTGCCGTGGCGGCTGGTGCTGGCGGGTGACGATCAGGGGCGGCGTGATTATCGTGCCGAACTGGAAAACCTGATTGTTCAAAACGAGTTTTCGGATCGGGTCTATCTGACGGGGCATTGTGCGGATATGCCTGCCGCCTATGGTTTGAGTGATTTTGCGCTGGCCCCCTCGCTTGAGCCGGAAGCCTTTGGCCGCACGGCGGTTGAGCCTCAGGCCATGGGGAGGCCCGTTCTGGCGGCGGCGCACGGGGCCACGACCGAAACGGTAGAGAACGGCGTGACCGGCTGGTTGGTGCCACCTGCGGAGGTTGCGGCATGGGCCGGGGCGCTTGAGCGCGCGCTGGCGACGCCTGAAACCGTAAGAGCCGAAATGGGCGCTCTGGGCCGTCAGCGCGCAGAGGCGCGTTTCAGCCTTGAGGTCATGTGTGATCGTACTCTTGAGGTCTATCGTGCGCTGATGACACCGGCGGCATAATTCCGGCATTCTGATTTTGGGGGGGATTGCGGGAATTAACGCCATTGGGCATAATTGGGGCCTATGCTTGGGCTGCGTTTCGCGCTATGTGAACGTGGCTTTAAAGTTAGCCCTTTCCTATAACTGCTATGGAGACTGACCTATTCGTCGCCCTATCCAAACTCCGCCGACCAAAGACGGCCCCCGTATCAATCAGGACATCAAGGTCCCCCGCGTTCTTCTGATCGATCACAATGGCGAAAAACAAGGCATCATGCCGACTTCTGCGGCCCTTGAGGCCGCTGAGGAAGCGGGTCTTGATCTGGTAGAGGTCTCTCCCACCGCTGACCCGCCTGTCTGCAAAATCCTTGATTACGGCAAGTACCGTTTCCAGGAGCAGAAGAAAAAGGCCGAGGCGCGCAAGAAGCAGAAGGTCGTCGAAATCAAGGAAATCAAGCTGCGTCCGAATATCGACAAGCATGATTACGAGGTCAAGGCCAAGGCTATGCACCGCTTCTTTGATGAGGGCGACAAGGTGAAGGTCACCCTGCGTTTCCGTGGCCGTGAAATGGCACACCCTGAACTGGGCATGAAACTGCTCAATCAGGTGAAAGCCGATTTCGAGGAAACCACGCGCGTCGAATATGAACCGCGCATGGAAGGCCGCCAGATGATTATGATTCTGGCCCCTAAATAAGCGGGTTAAAGCGCTTTCCGAAAAGTGTGCAACGGTTTTCGGATTAAAAAGCGCGTTAAAAAAAGAATTAGGGTGTTATTGCATTCAAATTGAATGGAATAACGCTCTAATTATCAAGGGGCCTTCGGGTCCCTTTTTTCGTACGCGGTTAATCCAGTGCGCCGATATAGGGCAGGCCGCGCCATTTGCCGCCGTCATCAAGTCCGTAACCGACCAGATAACGCTTGGGCGCTGCCCAGGCGACGAAATCGGCCTCTATGGCACGCTCAACGGGCTTGGCCGCCATGACGGCGGTCAGCACCTCAGCGGCACCGGCACGCAACAGATGGTCGCGAGCAAATTTCAGGGACGCGCCGGTATCGAGCACATCATCCATGATCAGCACCTGACGTCCGGCGACGGGACGTTGCAGATCAGCGCGCAGGATCATTTCGCCGCTTTCATGTCCGTCGCCATAGGAGGACAGCCACAGGGAATCAAACGCCAGCCCAAGCCCCAGACGGGCCAGTGCGCGGGTCAGATCAGCCGAAAACCAGATGCCGCCGGTCAAAAGACA
>JBCEBX010000155.1:4165-4420 GCA_039206455.1 Asticcacaulis sp. | reverse complement strand
TACGGCGGGGCTGTTTCCTATAATTGGGATACGGACTATTTCAACTGGCGTGCGGAAACCAACTATTCTTATCGCGGGGAACGTTATTCGACCGCGATCACCTCGGTTATTCCTGATTACTGGCTGGCAAACGCCAGCATTGGCTTCGGGCCGAAGGAAGGTAACTGGCGCTTCACCCTGTGGGGCCGTAACATCACAGATCAGTACTATGATGAAACCAATAACGGCTTCAACAGTTCCTCACGCCGTACCGTG
>JBCEBX010000155.1:0-4155 GCA_039206455.1 Asticcacaulis sp. | reverse complement strand
CGCGGATTGATCTGAGCTACTGATCCTGATCCGGATCAGGTTACACCGGCTGCTGTACCCACAGTGGCCGGTTCTGTTTTTTAAGGGAGCGTCTCTGTGAAAGTGTTTTTTCTGTCATCTCTGGCGGTATCGGCGGCTGTGGTTCTGAGCGCCTGTGCGGCGACCGCACCGGCACCGGAAACGGCGGCAAAGCCTGCGCCAGAGACAGTGTCAGTGACCTTCTGGAAGGGCTTTTTCGATCATCCCAAAGGCTATCTGACCCGCTCAGACGGCGTGAATGCCGCCCGTTATCTGCCACCGCCGCCCCAGATGGGGTCTGAGCGCGAAGCGACCGATATTGCGATCTATCATAAAACCCGTGCCCTCGAGGGAACGACGCGTTGGGCATTGGCGGCCCAGGACACGGAGGTGGAAACGCCCGAAGCGCCGTTCAAAGCCTTTGAGTGTGCGCTGGGTTTTCGCATTGCGCCTGAGCAGGCTCCGGTGCTGGCTCATCTTCTGGGGGCCGTATTGCCCGATGTCGAAATCGCGCAGCATGAGGTCAAATCGACGGTTCGTCCACGCCCCTATGTGCGCGAACCCCTGCCCATGTGCATTTCCGGCGCGGCCCTGTCGCGCAGCAGTTCCTATCCGTCAGGTCATTCGGCTATTGGCTTTGCGTGGGGACTGATCCTGACCGAGATTGCACCGGATAAGGGTGAGGCGATTATCCGACGCAGTGTGGCCTATGGCGAAAGCCGTGCCGTTTGCGGGTTCCATTACATCAGCGATGTTGAGGCGGGCCGTATCATGGGGGCAGGGCTTGTCGCCGGTTTGCAGTCTAATGCCAAATTCCGCTCGGATATTGAGGTGGCCAAGGCCGAAGTCGCGGCAATCCGGGAGACCAATCCGGCACGCCCTGAACGCTGTGATGCAGAGGATGCAACGCTTAAACAGGCGGCCTATTAATGTCGTTTAGCCGCAGGCAATTACTGGGGGGCGGGCTGCTTATGGCGGCACCGGCCCTGTGGCCAGCGGGGGTGGCCTTTGCAGGGACGCCTGATCCGTTTACACTGGGGGTGGCCTCGGGAGATCCGGCGGCGGATGGTTTCGTACTCTGGACGCGGCTGGCTCCGTTTCCTATGGGGCGCAGCGGTGAGGGGCTTGAGGCGCGTGTACCGGTACGCTGGGAAGTGGCTTCGGACAATGGTTTCCGGCATATTGTTGCCTCAGGAACCGCCCCTGCGGACATACGTCTGGGCCATAGCGTCCATGTCGAGGTAGAAGGGCTTTTGCCTGACCGTCCCTATTGGTATCGTTTTGCCGCTCTGGGCTATCAAAGTCCGGCGGGGCGAGCGCGCACTGCACCACGCAGGGGCGCGCCTTTAAAGCAGCTTAAGCTGGGGTTCGCTTCCTGCGCCCATTATGAACTGGGTTATTTCAGTGCCTATCGCCATATGGCCGAAGAAAACTTCGATCTGGTGCTGTTTCTGGGGGACTATATCTACGAATACAGTTTGGGGCCGGATAGGGCCGATCAGGTCGTCAGGCCCTATGGCTTGCCCGAAGCCTACAGCCTTGACGACTATCGGGCACGTTATGCGTTGCACCGCTTAGACAAGGATTTACAGGCCCTGCACGCCAGTGCGCCCTTTATTGTCACCTGGGATGATCATGAGGTCGAGGACGATTATTCCGCCCAGTGGTCAAAGATAAAAGGGGTCGATTCGGTGGATTTCAACCAGCGCCGTACCGCGGCCTATCAGGCCTATTACGAATTTATGCCCTTAAGGCGCAGTGCCATCCCTAAAGACTTCGCGATGCAGCTTTACCGTACAATACGGTATGGTGATCTGGCGGAATTTTATGTGCTTGATGGGCGTCAGCACCGTTCGATACAGCCGTGTCTTGATAATCCGCGTTACGGTAAGGGGCATGTGGCCCGCGACAGTTGCGAAGACCTGCACGACCCGACCCGCTCGATGTTAGGCGAGGTGCAGGAACAATGGCTCTATGAGGGTTTCAGACGTGCCGAGGCCACATGGAACATATTGGCGCAAAATCTGCTGGTGGCTCCGTTACGCGCGTCTATACCCCCGACCGAGGCTATGTGGTGGACCGACACATGGGATGGCTATGCCGCCGGACGCACGCGCCTGCTGGGGGCGATTGAGGCGACACGCCTAAGCAATCCAATTGTGCTGACCGGTGATTATCATTCCTTCTTTACCAGCGAACTGAGCCTTGATCCGTTCGATCCGGCGGCGAAGGCTGTGGCGGTGGAGTTTGCCGGAACCTCGATTACCTCAAACGGCCCGAGCTTTGATAATATCAGCCGTGTCCTGCCGGCTAATCCGCACATTAAGTTCTTTGACAGCCGTGAGCGGGGGTATGTAGCGATTGACTTGACGCCTGAAAGACTTGAGGCGCGGTTGCAGGTGATTTCCGACCGGCGCGATCCGCAGGCAACGGTATCGACCCTGAAAACGCACGTGGTTGAGTCCGGTCGGGCGGGGCTTGTGGCGGGTTAGGTGGCGTCGTCTAGCCTCTGATGATGCAGCGAAAGCCGACATGGCTTGTGGTGCTGTCTATGGCTTGCGGATGCCGTGCGGCAGGCCGATAGCGACGGCAATAGTTTTCCGCACACAGGTGCGAACCGCCCTTGATGACCTTACGCGGAAAGGGTTTGCCGGACTGGCTCCGGTCAATGCTTTCGGCTTTTGTGCCACCGCGCGGATTGGCCGGCGTGCAGCAACTGCCTTTGGTTTTGCGTTCGAGGCGGGGCTGATTGTACCAGTCGGATGTCCATTCCCAGACATTGCCGATCATATCATAGAGCCCGTAATCATTGGCCGGATAGGTGCGCACCGGTGAGGTGCGTTCCCAACCATCAAGTAATTGATTGGCATAAGGAAATGCACCCTGCCAGTAATTGGCCAGCATTTTTCCATCAGGGGCCAGTTCGTGGCCCCAGGCATAGTCTGCGGCCTCAAGGCCACCCCGTGCCGCGAACTCCCACTCAGCTTCGGTCGGCAGGGTCTTGCCTGCCCATTTCGCATAGGCTTCGGCGTCAGAGTAGCCGATATGGACAACCGGATGCGCCTCAAGGCCGCTGAGATCACTTTGGGGGCCAAAAGGCTGATGCCAGCAGGCCCCGATACGAAAATCCCACCACTGCACAATGCGGGTATCGACCGGCCCGCGTGTGCGTTCAAACACCAGTGAACCGGCCTGTGCCAGTTCGGCGGCTATGCCGGGATAATCGGCTGGGTCAGGTGGGATCTCCGCAAAGGTTGTATGTCCGGTTTCGGTGATAAATTTTGCAAATTGCCCATTGGTCACCGGCGTTTCGTCGATCCAGAACGGATCAATCCTTACCTGTCGAGCAGGGCTTTCTTCGGGGTAATGACGGTCAGACCCCATTTGAAATCTACCGCCGGAAATATGGACCATACCGTTATGTGTCATGCGTTCAGGCTTTATGGGGTCGGGACAAGCGTGTCTGAGAGTGATGTATATTAAAATATTATATATAGGAATTTATCTGTCGTCCATTATGATGCATGCAGGTACAATGAAAGGGTGGATAAATGACCAAGGTGGTTCTGGTTACAGGTGCGTCAGGCGGTATCGGCGAGGCCACGGCCCGCAGGCTACTCAAGGCGGGATACAGGGTCTATGCCACGGCGCGTAACCTGAAAACGCTGACGGATTTACAGGCCGAGGGTGCACAGATTCTGGCGCTTGATGTCACCGATCCGGTATCCGCGAAAGCCGCGGTTGAGGACATAGTTGCTGCGGAAGGCCGCATCGATGTTCTGATCAACAATGCCGGTTACAGTCAGATCGGAGCTATCGAAACCTTACCGCTTGAGCGCATCCGTGCGCAGTTTGAAACCAATGTCTTTGGTTTAGTGCATCTGACGCAACTGGTGCTGCCGGTCATGCGGGCGCAAGGGGGAGGAACCGTGATCAATTTATCCTCGATTGTCGGCAAGCTGGTGTTTCCGGGGGCGGGGGCCTATGCCGCGTCAAAGCATGCGCTGGAAGCCTTTTCCGATGCCTTGCGCTTTGAGGTTTCGGGTTTCGGAGTAAGGGTGGTGCTTATTGAACCCGGACTTATCCGCACAGATTTTACGCGTGCGGTTGAGGCGCAGGCCGTGGATCAGCATGATG
>JBCEBX010000154.1:3412-4429 GCA_039206455.1 Asticcacaulis sp. | reverse complement strand
GCAGTTGATCAATCAGGCGAATCTTATCCGCCAGACCGACAACGCCTATGCGTCACTATCGATGATGACGTTTCAAAACCTGAGGATAGGCACACGTTCGCTCATTGCCGGTACAGATGAATACCGGATGATAGCGCCACAATCCAACACCATGCCCGCCATTGCCCCGATGGTAGAAGCCCATTGGTCACCGGACATGCGTATTCTTGGCGGACGCACCAGTTTTATGCTTAATGGTGTGGCCATAAAACGCTATGCACCACCAATTTCTGACATCGGCCAGGGCGCTACAGGCTCAGTGGACTCTTCGCGCTTAAGCGTTGGCGGCAACTGGCGTCGGGATATTATCACGCCGGTTGGCCTTAAGGTCGCGCCTTTTGTCGATGTCCGCCATGACGAATATAATATCTCGGAATATGACAATAGCGGTCAGGATTACCGTGTTTCCCGCACTCTGAGCACGGCGGGGATTGATCTGAGTTACCCTTTAATACGTAAATTCAATAGCTTTACGGCCATTATTGAACCCATGGCACAGGTGGCCATATCGCCGGATTCACAGGTTGAGCCCTATCTGACCAACGAAGACAGTCAGGTCTTTGAATTTGATGCGTCTACCTTGTTCAGAGCCAACAAATCGCCCGGCTTTGATCTCTATGAAGGCGGTCAACGCCTGAGTCTCGGACTTAAGACGCAGCTGAAATTCAATTCAAGATATAACGTCACGACGCTGATTGGCCGCACCTATCGCGCCGAAGTCGAACCGGTGTATTTGCAGACATATACCCCCACCGGCAGCACAACCGTATATCAATATGATCCTTCCGGTCTGGCGGGCACCAAATCCGACTGGATCGTACAGGCCGAGGTCACTACGCCCGTTGGCCTGCGAGGCTATAGCCGCTACCGCCTCGACAGCGATAATGGCAAGGTCAGGCGTGGCGAAACCGGTTTAAGCTATAGCCGCAATGAAAGCCGCGCCACCTTACGTTACATCGTCGACAATACCCAACCGGG
>JBCEBX010000154.1:0-3402 GCA_039206455.1 Asticcacaulis sp. | reverse complement strand
CAACCGGGCCTGATCGCAGGACAATTCGTGGACGATGGTACACGCTACGAGAAAGTCCAATTAAGTGGTCAGCACTTCTTTACGCGCAACTGGGGCGTCTCCGGTCGACTGAACCGGGACATCCTGCGTCAGGAGTGGGCCAGATCCGAAGTTGCCCTGATTTATCGCGATGATTGCACTCGCTTCGAACTGGTGTATGAGCGTGATGAGACCTATTTCGGTGTTGGGCAGAATACCCGCTCGTCATCCTCATTATCTGTCCGCATCAGTCTTGCCACATTGACGACATCAGATTCTGATTTTACTGATTTCCGTTAAGCATCTCCGCCACACATTCCTTCGCCAAGGCCTTGCCGTACTTCTCATGATGATAAAAACCATAAAAAATATCGCACCGTCATCTTACCGTAAGGCTGGCCTGCGTGCAGGTGTGGCGGCGCTTTTGTTGTCATGCAGTTTCGGCATTCCATCGGCCACGGCCCAGCAAAGCCCTGTCGCGACGCAACCAGTCATTGGCGAAGGCATTATTGCCACGGTGAATGACCGCCTGATCTCGTCCTATGACCTGCGTCAGCGCATGCTGCTTTTGATTGTCACCTCTGGCGTGCAGGTCACGCAACAGAACTATCAGTCCTTTCAGCAGCAGGCCCTGCGCAACCTGATTGATGAGCGTCTTGAGCTTCAGGAAATGGAGCGCTGGGAACTTGAGGTGACCGACGCTGAAATCGACGAGGAAATTGCCCGTATGGCGGCCCAGAGTGGCCTGACCAGTGCGCAACTGCTTGAGGAACTGCAACGCGTTGGCGTTGAGCCGCAAACACTGCGCAGCCAGATCAAGGCCGAGGTGGGCTGGAACTATCTGGTCAATGGCCGATTCCGTTCCAAGGCCCGCGTCAGCAAGGAACAGGTTGACCTGTTCATGGCGCGCCTGACCGAAGAAAGCCAGAAACCACAGTATCTGGTGGCTGAAATCTATCTCGATCCGACATTGCTGGATGGCGGTATGGCCGAAGCCGAAGCCGGTGCCGCGCAACTGTTCGACCAAATCGTTCAGGGGGCCGCGCCCTTCATGTCCGTGGCGCGTCAGTTTTCACACGCCCCTTCAGCCGCGGAAGGCGGCGATGCCGGCTGGCTTGTGTCCGGTACGATCGACCCGCGCATTGAAACCACCCTTCAGAACATGACACCGGGCCAGTTGACCCGCCCGATCGTGACCGAAGACGGCGTTTACATCTATTATCTGCGTGAAAAATCCGAAGGTAATGCCGACACCAAGGTGCGCCTGAGACAGGCCGCCATCACCCTGCCCACTGACGCAGACGCCAGCGCGGTACAGGCGGCACAACGCGCGCTTACGACCTATAAGCAACGCAATACATCCTGCGACAAGCTTGAAAACTCAGGTCAGATTCGCATCAGCGATCTGGGGGAGACTCCCTTGAGTGATCTGCGTGACGATTATGCCGAAACCTTGCGCCCCCTGCGTGCGGGTCAGGTGACGGAGCCGATGCGTAACGACCTGAATATAAACGTCCTTTATGTCTGCGACAAGACACTGGCCGGTGACAATGCCCCGACCCGTGCGCAGATTGAAGACAAGCTGATGGCCGACAAGGTGGCCATGCTGGGCCGTCGTTATCTGCGTGATATCCGTGCCGGTGCCACCATCGAAGTTCGATAGATGCCTCATGCCCCTCTGGTCATCAGTCTCGGTGATCCCTGCGGTACAGGCCCCGAACTGATAACCGAGGCCCACAGGCGCTTGCGCCACAGGCGTGAACTGGCGTTTGCCGTCATCGGTGATGCACAGACGCTTGCCCATGCGGGCGCAGACATTTCGGTAATCTCTACGCCGGATCAGGCGGCGGCTTGTTTTGCCGACAGTTTGCCGGTGCTGGATTATCCCTTGTCGCAACCGGCTCTGACCGGTCAGCCGGATCAGGTCCATGCCCCGCATATTACCGGATGGATTAAAACCGGCACAGAACTTTGCCTTGCGGGGGCAGCACGCGCCCTTGTGACCGCCCCTATTACCAAATCGGTGCTCTATGGCGCAGGTTTCAGCTTTCCCGGCCATACAGAATATCTGGGCGACCTGACGAAAGCCGTTGCCTATGAAGGCACGCGCGGGCCGGTCATGATGCTGGCGGCCAAGGATTTGCGCGTTGTGCTGGCCACTATTCACATCCCCCTGTCTGAGGTGACGGCGCACCTGTCGGCAGAGGGTCTCTATAGTCTGGCGCGCATCACACATGAAGCTTTAAAGCGGGATTTTGGCATTGCCCGTCCGCGTCTGGTTATGGCCGGTCTAAATCCGCATGCAGGCGAAGATGGCACCATCGGTCGGGAAGAAATCGATCTTCTGACGCCCGTAATAACTCAATTGCAAAACGAAAGTATTGACATCAGGGGGCCATTTCCGGCCGATACCTTGTTTCACGACGAGGCGCGTAAATCCTATGATGCCGTGCTGTGCCTCTATCATGATCAGGGGCTCATCCCCCTGAAAACGCTGGATTTCTGGGGCGGCGTCAATATCACACTGGGCTTGCCCATCGTCCGCACCTCACCCGATCATGGCACAGGGTTTGGCATCGCAGTCAAAGGCATTGCCCGCCCTGACAGCCTGATTGCGGCCATAGAAGCCGCGCATCATATAAGCCTGAACCGAGTATCATGACCCTCCCCTCCCTGCGTGAAAGCCTTGAACAGCACGGCCTGATGGCCAAGAAAAGCTTTGGGCAGCACTTCCTGCTTGATCTGAACGTGACACGTAAGATCGTGCGTTTGGGCGGGCCATTTACCGGTGATACGGTCATTGAGGTCGGCCCCGGCCCCGGCGGCCTGACGCGCGCCTTGCTGGAATCCGACGCCGCTCAGCTTGTGGCCATTGAAAAAGACCCACGCTTTATTGAATTGCTTACGGAACTGAATGACGCCTATCCGGCGCGTTTTAGCGTCATCGAAGCCGATGCCGTCAAGGTCGATGAACGCGCCTTGCTTGCTGAACGCAATCTGCCATCCGAAGCGCATCTGGTGTCCAACCTGCCCTATAATGTCGGCACGCCCTTGCTGATTAAATGGCTGACCGGCCCCTGGCAGCCGAAATCCCTGACGCTGATGTTCCAGCTTGAGGTCGCCCTGCGCGTTGTGGCACCGGTCGGCAGCAAGGATTACGGGCGCCTGAGTGTCATTTCTCAAGTCTTATGTGACTGTGAAAAGGTCATGGACCTGCCCGCCCGCGCCTTCACCCCCCCGCCCAAGGTCGATAGCGCCGTCGTCAGGCTGGTGCCCAAAGCGAACCGCCCGACAGAGGCCCTCATAAAGAACCTCGAAAAAGTCACGGCTGCCGCTTTCGGACAACGTCGCAAGATGCTCAGGGCGTCTCTGAAAGGGCTGGGT
>JBCEBX010000153.1:0-4440 GCA_039206455.1 Asticcacaulis sp. | reverse complement strand
CTGCGGCAGGAACATCTTGCCCGCCCCGAACAGGTCACCGACCACATTCATCCCGGCCATCAGCGGCCCTTCGATGACATGCAAGGGCCGCTCGGCCTGTTGTCTGGCTTCTTCGGTATCGGCTTCGATAAATTCGGTAATGCCGTTGACCAGCGCGTGCTTCAGGCGCTCCGCAACCGGCCCTTCGCGCCACACCAGATTGACGACCTGCGCTTGCCCCTTTTCGCCTTTGTATTTCGGCGCAATATCCACCAGATATTCCGTATTGGAAACATTATGCCGCTGAGGTCTGTTGAGAATCACATCTTCAACTGCCTGACGCAGTTCGGGGTCAATGTCATCATAGACCGGCAGATCACCGGCATTGACGATGCCCATATCCATACCGGCCTTAATGGCATAGTACAAAAACACCGAGTGAATGGCGCGCCTGACCGGCTCATTGCCCCGGAACGAGAACGACACGTTCGACACCCCGCCGGAAATCCGCGCATAGGGCAGGGTTTCCTTGATAACCCTTACGGCCTCAATGAAATCGACCGCATAGTTGTCATGTTCCTCAATCCCCGTCGCCACGGCGAAGATATTGGGATCGAAAATGATGTCTTCCGGCGGGAAACCGACCTCATTCACCAGAATATTATAGGCCCGCGTACAGATTTCGACCTTACGCGCCGCCGTATCAGCCTGGCCCACCTCATCAAAGGCCATAACCACTACCGCCGCGCCGTATTTCAGGCATTCGCGGGCATGGTGACGGAAAATGTCCTCGCCTTCCTTCATCGAAATCGAGTTGACGATGGCCTTGCCCTGAACGCACTTCAGGCCCGCCTCGATAACTTCCCATTTCGAGGAATCGATCATCACCGGCACACGGGCAATATCCGGCTCCGCCGCCAGCAGATTGAGGAAGGTGCGCATGGCCACAACGGCATCGAGCAGACCTTCGTCCATATTGATGTCAATGACCTGAGCGCCCGCCTCGACCTGCTGGCGCGCCACATCCAGCGCCGCCGCATAGTCTCCGGCGACAATCAGCTTTTTGAATTTCGCCGAACCGGTAACGTTGGTGCGTTCACCGATATTGATAAAGGTCGGGGTCATGGAGGTCATAGCAGGCTTAATCGTCCTTTACGGCAACAATATCAAGTGCGGACGCATGCGCCGAAAGCCTGCGGATCGCCGTTTCAAGCTGCCCCGCCTGATGCACCCGCACCAGAGGCGTTTCCATCCACCGCGCCTGCGCAATCCAGCTTAAGGTGTGCAGTAAAAGCGCCTCAGGCTCAGACCCGCTGACCGCCACCTCCAGCCCATCCCAATCGGGCATATCTGGCACCTGCGGCGACACCCGCTGAAAGGCCGCATCCGACAGGTGATACTCCGTCAGCACCAGCGTCAGTTCATCATAAAACGGCTGATCGACGCGCAATTCGTCCGGCGTGACGTCCTTAAGCACATCCGCCGCCATCAGCAACCGCCGCGCCCAGTCTTCGCACCCGGTGCTCATCCCTTGGCCCGTTTAATTGCCAGTTCAATCTGGCCCTTAAGGAAATCGACAAACTCAATACCTTGCGCCTTCAATGACTTGGGATAAAGCGAAGCCCCCGTAAGCCCCGGCAAGGTATTGGTCTCAAGATAGATCGGCCCCCGCTCCGAAATAATGACATCGGTGCGCGAATAACCACGGCACGACAGGGCGCGGTGGCTTTTCAGGGCAATCGCCTGAATGGCGGCATTGATTTCCGGTGCAAACCGCGCCGGACAGATTTCCTGCGTCTGACTTGAGAGGTACTTGCCCTTATAATCAAACGCCCCATCCGCCGGTACAATCTCCACCGGCGGCAAGGCGATCAATGACCCGTCTGCCTGCTCCAGCACGCCGCACGTCGCCTCAGGGCCTGAGACAAACGGCTCTATGACATAGGGTTCTGTCTTTGCCGCCGCCCGCACCGCCGCAATATCCTGCGACGCATTGATATAAATAAGCCCATAACTTGAGCCATCCTGCGCCGGTTTGGCAATCAGCTTGCCATAGGCTTCAAACGCCGCATCGATGTCCTCCAACGCCACCGCCGCAGGCGACGGCACACCCGCGAATGACGCAAACAGCTTTGCTGACACCTTATCGAAACTGAGATGCGATGCCGCCGAACCGGAACCGGTGAACGGAATGCCGCGCAGTTCACACCTGACCTGAAACTGACCGTTTTCCGCTGATCCACCATGCAGGCCCAGCACCAGCACACGCCCGTCACGCGCCGCCTGATCAAGCGCGGCCTCAAGCGGCAGCCCCTTACTACCCGCCTTGAACGGCACCTCGAACGGGCGCTCATGCCCCAAAAGCGCCTCGCCCGTCACCGGATAGATATGATCATCCGTATCCCAGAACCATATATCGGCCTCAGGCAAGGCGCGGTGCAGGGCCTGCGCCGTCGCGACGGAGACAAAACGCTCGCGGCTCAAACCGCCGAACAGGATAGTAGTGATCATATCAACGGTTTCCTCTTCATACCTCCCCAGCTTGCTGGGGAGGGGGACCGCGCCCTAAAAGGGCGTGGTGGTGGGGTATCTTGCGACAGAAGACCGAAGCCTCCTAGGCGTAAGCGACCCACCCACACCAGTAAAGCCCTTTGAACACAAGCTCAATGCCGCTGAAGCCCGCGTCACGCAAAAGCTGTTCATCACGCTCAGGCCCGACACAATTCAGCATGGTACGCACGCGCTTGTGAGCGGTTTCCAGCGCCTGCTCGTCCATGCCGCTCGTCTGAGCAAACCGCAGATAGCGCTCAAAACGCATATCTGACCTTGGGTCAGCCTTATCAATCGACAGGTGCGCGATCACAAACGGCGCACCGCTTTTCAGCCGCGACCGCAGCTCTTTAAGCGTCTCAAGTTTCGCGCCATCATCGGGCACGAAATGCAACGTCAACAAACAAGTCGCGGCATCGAACTTCACCTCAGGCGCATCGAAAATCAGCCCCTCGACCCAGTCCACGCGCGCATCATCCTGCAGATACGCCTTACCCTGCGCGATCATCTCTGCCGACGGATCAACGGCACAAACCCGCGCCTCAGGCACATGATCCAAAAGCGTGCGCGTCTCTAAGCCACCCCCGCCGCCCAGCGCCAGGATGGACTTCGGCGCGGCCTCGGCAATCAGTTGCCCCGTAATCCGATGCAGCCCGTCAAAGCCCGGAATGATCTGCTTCGGGCGATTGGCATAGGTCGCCGCATGTTCAGGGTCTTTGAACAACTCGGCCATGTTTTCCGTTTGCGCCATCAGATCAGCTCAAACGGCTCAAGCCCCGACAGGCGCAAGCCCTTGGGACGTTCAGGGATCGCACGTGGCGGCACGCCAGCCACTTCCTCGGCCACATGCTGAATGTGATCCGGCGTCGTGCCGCAACACCCACCGACAATATTGACGATGCCGTCTTTCGCCCACTCATGCAGTTCATGCGCCGTTTCGTGCGGCTGCTCGTCATATTGGCCCATGGCATTAGGCAGGCCCGCATTCGGATAAGCCGCCACCAGCGTATCGGCGACGCGTGACAATTCCGCGATATGCGGCCGCATCAGGTCGGCCCCCAATGCACAGTTAAAGCCCACGGCAAACGGCCTGGCGTGCTTAACCGAATTCCAGAAGGCTTCGGCAGTCTGCCCCGACAATGTACGCCCTGACCGGTCGGTAATGGTGCCGGATATCCAGATCGGCAGTTCCTCAAGCCCTTCGTCCTGCAAGTCCATAATGGCTTTCAGCGCCGCTTTGCAGTTCAGCGTATCCGTAATGGTTTCAATGAGATAGAGATCAACCCCACCCTCATTGAGCGCCTTTATCTGCTGGCGATAGGCCTCATAGACCTGATCAAAGGTCACCAGTCGCGCGCCCGGATCATTCACGTCCGACGACATACTGAGCATCTTGTTGAGCGGTCCGATCGAACCGGCGGCAAAGCGCGGCTTGTGCGGCTCTTTTGCGGTAAAGCGGTCTGCCGCTTCCCGCGCCAGACGCGCCCCCTCAAAATTGATATCCCAACAGGCCTGCGCATCAAGATGATAGTCGTCCTGCGCAATGGTCGTCGCCGAAAAGGTATTGGTCTCGGAAATATCCGCGCCCGCCGCATAATAGGCGTCATGCAACTCCGAAATAATATCCGGCCGCGTCAGGCACAAAATGTCATTATTGCCCTTCATCTGACCTTTATGATCCTTGAACCGCTCGCCCAGGAAATCCGCTTCCTCAAGCCCACGTTTCTGGATCATCACCCCCCATGACCCATCCAGCACCAGAATACGCTCTTTCGCCGCAGCTTTCAGGGCCGCAATTCGTTCAGCACGGGTCATCTTATCTATCTCCTCCTCCCCTGCTTGCGGGGGAGGTGTCGCAACTTGTTTGCGACGGAGGGGGCACCTCCGCCAATCTGATCCCTAAACCGGTGA
>JBCEBX010000152.1:0-4441 GCA_039206455.1 Asticcacaulis sp. | reverse complement strand
CGTTAACACGCTCAGGATACAGTGTTATTCACAGGATAGTCCTGACGGGCATATCGGAGCAACTAAGAACGCCGATCCGTCACGGAAGAACCAATAATGCCAATTTCGGCAAGCGGTACAGGACAGGGGGCCGCAATATATGAGTTTGGGCAGCGTACTTGTCCTCGATAGTGACCGCGAACAGGCACGAACCGTTTCGCGTCTGCTGGGGCAGCAAAACTGGACATCTGTTCTGAGCTTCAATCAGGATATGGCCCTTAAACTGTTACGAAACAGTCGCTTCCACCTTCTGATGTTCGATTCCTATGTCGACGGGCAAAGCATTATCAGCCACATAGACGCCATCAAGGGACAGGCGTCGGAGACTCCTCTGGCGATCATGGCCCATGCCTGGCAAGGGGCCAAGGCGCTAAAGGCGGCGCAGGAAACCGCCAAGGCGGCAGGGGCTGATTTCATGATCACCAAGCCGCTGCATCCGGACCGGCTTAAGAACCTGCTTCAGGAAACCAACGCCTATCATCGGGCGCGACGAACCGAATTTCATGTGCTGGTGATTGATCCGGATATTGACCTGCGTAACCATCTGGCGGCGGTGCTGAAACAGGTCGGCTATAAGGTCTCTGTCGCCGATAATATGGAAGACGCCTTTTTCGACCACAATCTCGGGCTGATAGACGCCGTTTTGACGGCCATTCTTATACCGGGTATTGGCGGCGTCGAAGGCATCGCTCAGATACGCAAGGATTTCCCGCACATACGCACCGTTGCCATGTCTCAGGGCATTGATGACAAGATCGGTGCCATGCACGTTCTGGCCGCCGCCAAGGAAGTGGGGGCCGAGATATTATTACCCAAACCCTTTGTCATGCCTGAATTGCTCAATGCCATGGCGACGGTATCGCGCGACAAGATTCAGGCCAAGGCCGCTGAGGTGGCTGGCACCTGATCTTCTCCTGCGCCCTGCGCTCAAAGAGCGAAGCGTTAGCGCATCAAAAAAACCGAAGCGCCTATTCGTATTAGAACAAAACGTGCGGGTTCATAATGCGCTTCGGATCAAGCGCGGCACGAACGGCCTGCATGGCGGCAACCGCAGTCGGGTCTTTGTAAAGAAGCGCTTCCGCCGTTTTCATACGGCCCAGACCATGCTCCGCAGAAATCGAGCCGTTATATTCATTGACCAGATCATGCACGACCTTGGCACCGGCATCGCGCAGGTCATTGAAGGTGGCTGCATCCATGCCTTCGGGCACGATGACGTTGAAGTGCACATTGCCGTCACCGACATGGCCAAAGGTCACCAGACGCGCACCGGGCAGGAAGGCCTCAACCGCAGCCGCGCCTTTTTCGATGTAGTCGGCCATCTGTGACAGGGGCACGGAGATGTCATGTTTCCATGCGGCCCCTTCAACCTTTTCAGCCGCCGAATGTTCCTCGCGCAGACGCCAGAAGGCCTCGGCCTGCGTTTCATTTTGCGCAATGGCGGCATCGAGGATCAGCTCTTCCTCAAAGGCGGCTGTCAGCAGGCGCTCCATTGACGCTTCGGCTCCGTCCGGATCGCCCGAAGCAACCTCAATCAGGGCATACCAGGGATATTCGCCCTCCAGCGGTTCGCGGGTGTCAGGGATGTTTTTCAGCACCAGAGACAGGCCATATCGGCCCATCAGTTCAAAGGCTTCGACCTGACCGCCGGTTTCCTGCTTGGCACGCCCCAGCAGATCAATAGCCTTTTGCGCGCTGTCGAAACCGACAATGGCCACGCTGCGCGAGTTCATGATCGGAAACAGCTTGAGCGAGGCAGCGGTAATGATGCCCAGCGTACCTTCGGCGCCGATAAACAACTGCTTGAGGTCATAGCCGGTATTGTCCTTACGCAGACGCTTCAGGCCGTTGAATATTTCACCGTTAGGCAGCACCACCTCAAGGCCCGACACCAGATCGCGGGTCACCCCATAACGCAGCACCGCCGTACCACCGGCATTGGTCGAGATCACGCCGCCGACTGTCGCCGTGCCTTCGGCAGCCAGAGACAGGGGGAAATAGCGATTGGCTTTTTCAGCGATTTCCTGCGCTTCCAAAAGCGTAATGCCGGTCTCGAGCACCATCGTATCATCGGTTGGCGCGACGTCACGAATTGTACGCATACGCTCAAGCGAGATCAGGATTTCGCCAAACGGAATCTGACCGCCTACAAGACCGGTATTGCCGCCCTGAGGGGTGATGGCCACGCCGTTCTCATAGCATATCCTGACCACCGCCGAGACTTCCTCAGTGGTTTTCGGCAAAACGAGCAGCGGCGTGGTGCCCTTCCACTTGCCGCGCCATTCCGTCAGCTTCGCCGTAACGCGCAGTTCATCGTCTGACCATCCGGCGTCACCGACCACGGCCTTGATCTGAGCGATCACTTCGGGGGCAACAGGGGGAACTTCGGCGAAAACGGGCTGGCTCATGGTGAACAATCTGGAAAGAGTGTTAAGGAGGATTTCCGGTTTCGTTAAGTGAGGGAGGACATCAATGCAAGCCCCTAATACAGGCACGCCCAAGGTTTGTGTCGGCGTTGTCTGTATACGTGACGATAAGGTCCTGCTGATCCGTCGCGGCAGGCCCCCCAGACAGGGCCATTGGTCCATACCTGGCGGCAAGCTGGAGTTTGGCGAAACCCTGCATGACGCCGCCTTGCGCGAACTTCATGAGGAAACCGGCTGTACGGCCAGAATAGGTCGACTCATTCAGGTTTATGAACTGATTGAGGAGGGGTTTCACTACGTGCTGGTGGACTATCTGGCGACCTATGTTCAGGGCGAACCGCAGGCGGCCGACGACGCCTCAGAGGCACGCTTTGTCAGTTTTGATGAAGCCGAAGCCCTGATGGTTGAACCCGATCTTAAGGATGTGATCCGTCGCGCACGCATCCTGTCGCAAAAATGACGAATAATTTAAGTGGTGACCTTGGGGAAATACATTAAGGTGACCTGATTAAATCAATACTACGCATTCAAGGGGCTGCGCTTATGGAAATTTTCTCGACCTTTATCGTCATATTGCTGGTGCTGTTGTTCTTTATCGTCTCCAGCATCGTCAAGATTGTGCCGCAGGGGCGTGAATTTACCGTTGAGCGCTTTGGCCGGTATACGCGCACCCTTAAGCCCGGCATTTCCTTCCTGACCCCGTTTGTCGAAACGATCGGCAAGAAGGTCAATATGATGGAGCAGGTCTTTGACGTGCCTCAGCAGGACGTGATCACCAAGGATAACGCCGTGGTCCGCGTTGATGGTATCGTCTTCATTCAGGTGTTTGATGCCGCCGCTGCCGCTTATCGCGTTGATAACCTGAACCATGCCATCACGCAGCTGGCCATGACCAACCTCAGAACGGTTGTCGGCTCCATGGAACTGGACGAAGTGCTGTCGCAGCGCGATTCGATCAATACGCGCCTGTTGACCGTTATCGATCAGGCGACGTCCCCGTGGGGCGTCAAGGCAGCGCGTATCGAGATCAAGGATCTGCGTCCACCACTGGATATTACCGATGCCATGGCCCGTCAGATGAAGGCCGAACGTGAACGCCGCGCCCAGATTATTGAGGCTGACGGTGACCGTCAGGCAGCCATTACCCGTGCCGAAGGTCAGAAGCAGGCTGCCGTCCTTGAGGCTGAGGGCCGCAGGGAAGCCGCCTTCCGTGACGCTGAGGCGCGTGAACGTTCCGCCGAAGCTGAAGCCAAGGCGACGCAAATGGTGTCTGATGCTATTGCGTCGGGTGACACCAAGGCCATCAATTACTTCGTTGCCCAAAAATATGTCGAAGCCTTTGGCAAGTTCGCCAACTCCAATAACACCAAGACCCTTATCCTGCCGGCCGATCTGGCGTCTCTGGCCGGTACGGTCGGTGGTGTGGCGGAACTGATTAAATCCGTCAGTGAGAACGGCGACGCCTCACGCAAGACCCGATAAGCCGTAAACGGGGGAGAGACGTATGAACCTTATTGATCTGTTGTTTGCCCACCCTGCGGGTTTTCAGGCCTTTTGGGTATGGCTGGTTATCTGTGGTGTCATATTAGGGTTTGAAGCCCTGATTGGCACACAGTGGCTGTTGTGGCCCGCGACCGCAGCGGGGGTGGTGGCTTTGTTGACCCTGACGGGCCTGCCTAACCTGTTTGTACAGATCGTCTTCTTTTTTGTCCTGACCATGGGGCTGGCGGTGCTTGCCAAGCGCTACCTCAGGGTCAAGGAACCGGTGCCCGACATCAACGACAGCCACCTGAGGCTGGTGGGGCGTGAGGCCGTTGTAATTGAAGCCTTTGACGACATCAGTGGTCACGAAAACATCGGACGGGTCATTCTGGACGGGGTTGAATGGCCTGCGGTCTATGAACATGCCTCAAACGATCAGGCCCCTATACTGCCTGAATCCAAGGTAAAGGTTGTTAAGGTTTATGAGGGCAGAC
>JBCEBX010000151.1:814-4445 GCA_039206455.1 Asticcacaulis sp. | reverse complement strand
GCGCCGGACAGGCCTGGATTGGACGCCGCGGTCACGATGCGGCTGTCGCCGCGCACTTGCGGGGGCTGGCCGACGAAGACGCCATTGGCATCGAGTTCGGCCTCCAGCAGCTTCTCGAAATCGCTGATCGAGGTGTCAGACAAGGCCGAAGAATTTGCCGCGATCAAGCAGATTGCCCGTGACCGGATTTTCAATGCGCCGCGCAAGACGGAGCTGGAAATTTACGGGCGCAATGTCATCTGGCGCATAATGAACGGACTGATGCCGGTGCTGGATGATCTGGAACGCTGTGGCTGGGACGTTACGCGTTTATCGCCCTATCATCAGCAGCTTGTGCGGGCGTTCCATCTTGATCTTGAAGGGATTGATACGCCCTATGATGCCGTTCATGCCCTGACGGATTTTGTCTCGGGCATGACGGATCGCTATGCCGTCAAGGTGGCAGATATGCTGGGGGCTTAGGGTGTAAAAAACCTCCCGAAGCGGGCTTCGGGAGGTTTTTGGTTTACCAGTTCCAGAGCGTGCCGTCGGTCAGGCGCGCGATGGGCAGTTGTTTCGGCTCATAGGGGTATTTCGCCGCCAGCTTTTCATCGATATCGACGCCATGGCCGGGGGTGTCACCGATTTTCAGATAGCCGTCGGCGAAGCTGTAGTCATGCGGGAAGACCTCATCGGTTTCCGGCGTGTGGCGCATATATTCCTGAATACCGAAGTTCGGTACCCATGTATCAAAATGCAGAGCTGCGCCCATGCAGGCCGGTGACAGGTCGGTCGCGCCGTGCGAGCCGGTGCGTACCTGATAGAGCGAGGCCAGATCGGCAATGCGGCGCAGATGCGTGATGCCGCCCGCATGGACGACCGTGGTGCGGATATAGTCGATCAACTGGTTCTGGATGAGGTCTTTGCAGTCCCAGATGGTGTTGAAAATCTCACCGACCGCCAGAGGGGTGGTGGTGTGCTGACGGATCAGCTTAAAGGCTTCCTGATTTTCCGCCGGGGTGGAATCTTCCATCCAGAACAGCTTATAGGGCTCAAGGGATTTACCGAGCTGCGCGGCCTCAAGCGGTGTCAGGCGGTGGTGCACATCGTGCAGCAGTTCGATCTCATCGCCGTGATCGAGGCGCAGTTTTTCAAACAGCTTGGGCGTGTAGTTGAGGTAGGAACGGGTGTTCCACACGGTTTCTTCGGGCAGGGTGCTGTCGGCGGGTTCGTAGTACATCGAGCCGCGACCAACGCCGTAAGCGCCTTTGACGCCCGGAATGCCTGACTGGGCGCGGATAGCGCGGTAGCCCATTTCCTTGTAACGCGACACCTCTTCGGAGGTGTGCGAAATGTCGGAACCGTTGGCATGGCCATAGACCAGAACGCCGTCGCGTGAACGCCCGCCCAGAAGCTGATAGACCGGCAGGCCCGCGATCTTGCCCTTGATGTCCCACAGGGCGGTATCGACAGCGGCAATGGCGGACATGGTCACCGGCCCACGACGCCAGTAAGCGCCACGGTAAAGGAACTGCCAGATGTCTTCGATGCGCTGGGCATCCTTGCCGATCAGGTTCGGGATGACGTGTTCTTCGAGGTAGGACACGACAGAAAGTTCACGGCCATTAAGCGTTGCGTCACCGATACCATAGACGCCCTGATCGGTTTCGATCTTGAGGGTGACGAAGTTACGTCCCGGACAGGTGACGATAACCTTGGCAGATACGATTTTGGCGACGACAGACGACATGGGAGAGCCCTGATAAGATGGCAGACAGCAAAAGTTATCAGACCAATATTCGAGCCTAGCCGCAATAGCAAGTTGAAATGCGGCGCAGGCCTTGCAAAATCAGGCAGATACCTTGCGGGCGTCTGCGTCTTCGGCTTCGGTAACGCGTAGCAGGTTGTCGATGACCCGACCCAGATGGTCGTGCATGGCCTTACGCGCGGCATGCGGATCGCGGGCGGCAATGGCCGTGTAGATAGCGCGATGGTCTTCGATGACTGGCGTCACCCCTGCCGAACGGGAACGGCGCAGGATTTCGATACACAAAGGGGAATGGTCGCGGATATCCCACAGGGAGCGCACGACAAAGACCAGCGCCTCGTTGCGCGTCAGACGGGCAATGGCCATGTGAAATTCGCGGTCGGCGGCTTCGGTATCAAGCGTCACCCCCACATGGCTTTTGTCTTCCATCTTTTGCAGCACCTGCTCAAGTTCGGCAACGTCTTCGGGTGTGGCGCTGGTGGCGGCAAGGGCGGCGGTTTCGCCTTCGATCAGTTGCCGCGCCAGTGTAAGCTCGAACGCACCAATATCGAGATCGGAGGGTTTCAGCGCCTCTTCGGGTGAGGCGATGACATAGACGCCTGAGCCGCGCCGTGCCTCGACCAGCCCTAAGATTTCCATGCCGATCATGGCTTCACGCACGGTCAGGCGGCTGACCTGAAAGCGCTCAACCAGCACACGCTCAGGCGGCAGGCGTCCGCCTTTGACGAAATGTCCGGCGGCGATGTCGGCCTGAAGGGCGGCGATGATCGGCTGGTAAAGCTTCTGGTTATCGGCTTTCATGAGGTACGCGTCGTTTCAAAAAATGGTTAGGGCAAACCATGCCTGTTTTCGTGTGTAAAATCTATTACAATTAAAGGGGCGGAGAGATCAGGGCTGTTCGGATAAGGCATAGATGCGTTCCATCTCAACCCATGTCTGATCCGGTGCAAAGGGCAGGGGCTTCTGGAAGGTGGCCATCAGCGCATCCCAGGCCTTGACGTCGGCATTGTCCTTGTCGCGGGCGGCCTTGGCGGCGGGGTCGAAATTATCGCCTTGCTCCATGAGCAGGAACATGCGGTCGCCGACGCACCAGATCTCCAGTTCGCGGATATCATCGGCGCGGATAGCGGCGGTGACGGCGGCGGGCACGGCACCGGCCTTGTGCCAGGCCTTATAGCGGGCGATCTTGTCATCCTCATCGTAGAGGTCAACGGCAAAGCATTTGCGCTGGGTTTGGGTCATAGGTCTTTACACTGACATTGGGGGTGCGGCGGCTGAGGCCCGCCGGACGAGGTGGTAGTCCAGTTGTTGCGACAGGGGGACGTCGCGGCCTTCGAGGCGGTCAATCAGCAGGCGCGTGGCCGTTTCGCCGAGATCGTTCATCGGCTGATGCACACTGGTCAGGGGCGGCCAGACGCTTGAGGCGGTAGGCGCATTGTCGAAGCCTACGATGCTGACATCATCCGGCACAGATAGCTTGAGTTTCGCCGCGGCCGCCAGTGCGCCAAAGGCAATATAGTCTGCGGCCGCGAAGATGGCCGTTGGGCGATCCGGCATGGACAGCAGGGCCTCGGCCTCATCGAAACCGTTATTGACCTCAGGGTTACCGCGCATCACCCATTCGGAGTGCAACTCAAGGCCGTGATGCGTCATGGCGCGTAAAAAACCGGCCTTGCGGCGCAAGTTCGATCCGCCGCCTTTCAGGTTTTCAATATAGGCCAGACGCCGGTGACCCAGGCTGATCAGCCAGTCCGTGGCATCGAAGGCGGCCTGTTCGTCGTCAATATAGACCTGAGGGCTGTTTTCGATTTCGGTTGACGGCGAAATACGCACATAGGGAACCTTGATGTCATCAAACAGGGCCATGATCTCAAGGTCATCACC
>JBCEBX010000151.1:0-804 GCA_039206455.1 Asticcacaulis sp. | reverse complement strand
AGTTCTGCGATCACCGTGGGGGATTCGCAGAGCGGGGGCGGCAGGATGACGCCGTCAAAGCGTGAGGTGATCAGTCTTTGTTTCAGATAGTCCATGCCCTGCGGTCTGAGCTCGGCCAGACCTTCGATCACCAGATGATATCCGGCCTGACGGCAGGCGCTCAGGGCCCCCATCTGAAGTTCATGCTGGTAATAGTGGGTAACGGGGCGTTCAAAAATCAGCCCGATCATATAGCTGCGTGACCCCTGAAGGGCGCGGGCGGCGGGATTGGGTTTGAAGCCGGTCTCAGTGATCAGTCGTTCGATCAGCTCGCGTTTGTCGGCCTTGACGCCCGGTTCCTTGTTGAGGACGCGCGAAATCGTCTTGGGCGAAACGCCTGCTCTTTGGGCAAGGTCAATGATCGTCAGGCGTGGCAAGGTGCGGGGGAACTTTTTATTGTCTGACAAAAGCTTTTATTTATCAGATAAAAAGGTACCAGCCTTCGCCCTTATCTGTCTACCCCTTAAGCAAGGGGATGGGGTGGAATACATGACAACGTTGACATGGTTTATTTTCTTTGCTTTTCTGCGGCTAAACAAGACCACAATAAACGATAAAAACAGGGCGGCATATCATGGCAGCGCAGGGGCAAAAGCTCAGCTTACGCGAAAAGGTAAGCTATGGTTTCGGCGATCTCGGCTATAATTTCTACTGGACGATGATCTCGGCCTTCGGGCTTTATTTCTTCACCGATGTCTTCGGCATCACGCCAGCTGAGGCCGGTACGCTAATGCTGGTCAGTCGCTTGCTTGATGCCTTTACCGA
>JBCEBX010000150.1:2469-4447 GCA_039206455.1 Asticcacaulis sp. | reverse complement strand
GTCCCTCAGGGGTCGCCAGTATTGTCCATTCCGGATAAAAAGCGTTAATTTCCGGAAGGGGCTAATAATTATTTCAAAGATGCAGATTGACTTGCGTGATGACGCCTCAAGCGTTGCCGACGACTGTTGGCCCATTAGGGGCGTTTAGGCTGTTTGGGCGCGTGCCTGATACCGAAATTTCGCATTCCATGGCTTTGCTATGCCGTAGCGATCTGCGACACTGGGATGAGTATCACTTCTGAGACGACCACATAATAGGATCGCTTTTGCTCTCTGAAACGAGATGGACGCCGAGAAGGCGGCGTCGGGCCTTTTTCGATTCCATTGCCTCTCGCAGCGAGCCGTATCGGCCAAGATAGCCTTTTATAATTTTGTTTATTTCTTCGTCGACATTTCCCCAGATCGCTCCTTCGTTACAGAAAGAGTATTGGTTTCCCCAACCTCTGATTTTGTTATCTATCGCGTATAATGTCGCGATTAGGGAATGATCTCTTTGCTCCCGTGACTGAATATCTTCAAAGTTTTGTTTGAAAGTTTCCGTCATCATGTCCTGTACTGTTTCCAATAGTCGCAAGCGGGATTTCTTATTGGGCCTGATATTTTGCCCAAACACTTCAACGCCAAGAAAATCGAACCCGTTCGCGATTTGGCCCGAAACCGCCTTGGTGTTTAATTCATTGAGGTTATAGGCAGATAATCCCAATCCTGATAGGATTTGAATTGCCCGCTCTGAAGCATCGTGAACTGCCTTCCATCCTTTGCCTAAGATGATGAAATCATCTAAATATCGCAGGCATGTCACTCCCGAACCGTTCATCTGGACATCAAAATCATACAGCAGGATATTGCCGATCAATGGGGATAGACAGCATCCTTGAGGCGTTCCAACTGTCGTGTAGTCGAAAAACTGTCTCTGATCTTTAGGTATTCGATCAATGTTTTGAACTTCCAGATTGGTGGCTTTTTCTAAGATATCCAAAAATTCCGTGTCATCCACGGATTTGCCAATTGTCTTTATAACCTCGGGACGAGGGATGCTTGTGAAGAACGATTTGATGTCAGACTGGAAGAAGCTGTCTGCGCCCATTTCAATAGCACGCACTGCCGCTTCTATAGCGGGCCGCACCCCCTTTTTGCTGTCATATTCGCTCTTGAGTGCCCCATAACTACCGGGCGCATTTAGATATTTCGTGATACCCGCCTGATCCTGCAAAACATCTAAAATTGCACGCTGAACAACTCGCCCCTCGACAGAGGACAAAGCGATCGGCCGTTTCTTATCGCCGATTGCGACGCCGTGAACGCCTTCGAACTTGAATTTTCTGTTTAAAATAGCGCGATAAATTCTGCTGATATTCTGGCGTTCACGCTCTTTGAATATGCGAACCGACTCTCGCGTCTTGTTAGAGGTCGACCGCAATCCATTCTGATAAATGACTTGCCATGCATTATGAAGCAAGACTTCGGAGCATAGCCTCTTGTACGGCGCTTGTGGCTTTCCTAGTTTCGGCATTCTAGCTGTCCCTGGCAGTAACTCTACTCACTAACGTAGTGTCATTGTCTCGCGCTTCGACATGAAGCCCGCCCACCTCCATATCGCGAAGCCGAAACGGCCCCTCGCTAGGGAAGCAGTGGCCGCCATCAAACCGACCGATGCCGGAAACCAGCATCAACAGGCATGTAGCCGCCAGATAGACGGCGCGAAATCCGCGCCCGCGCGCCGAGTTGGCACGTTTTTGCATGTCATGAGTTTGTCCTTCAAAATACCCCCAGCCGACTTAGCGTTTTTGGGTTTTTGTCAATGCCAAACTCACATACGCATCCACCCCTCCCACGGACAAATAAATGTCACCAGCTGCCTGCCAGGTTTCACCCGATGAGGGGGATAGAGTCACAGCCGTCGCAATCGCAAGTGAGTAGTGTGTGTCATTGTCTCGCGCTTCGACATGAAGCCCGCCCACCTCCATATCGCGAAGCC
>JBCEBX010000150.1:0-2369 GCA_039206455.1 Asticcacaulis sp. | reverse complement strand
CAAACCGACCGATGCCGGAAACCAGCATCAACAGGCATGTAGCCGCCAGATAGACTCGGCCAGTATATGTTATTGGAACGTATTGGCAACAAAAATTTGAGCGAGTGACAGGGCATGGCGGCTGTCGGTTTCCCTAGATGGACAACCTCATGCGTCCGACGGTAATGCCTCATACAACCGGCTCATGGCGGCGGTGGTTTGGGCGTTGGCGGGGAAAAAGCTTTCGATGACCAGATCAGAAAGCGTTACGTCAACCGCTGTGCCGAACACGGTCGTGGTGCTCAGGAACTCAAGCGGTCCTTCGGGGCTTGTCAGGATCAGGGGGATGGCGATAGCGGGGGCCTGCACAGACGGTGAGGTGTCGCCTAAGGCCTGCGACGGGACGGGGTATGAGCGGATTTCATCGAAAAGCGTCACAAGGAATGGGTCAGCGGACACCTCTATGTCGTGGGAAAGCCGCGCGAGAATATGGTTGCGCCAGGCTTTGTAATTAAGGATGCGGGGGGCCAGACCCTTCGGCTGTAAGCTGAGGCGCAGCACATTGACCGGCCCTTCCAGCAGATGCGGCGCTACGCCCTGCAACAATAGGCCCACCGCACGATTGGCCGAAAGGAGTGTCCAGTGACGATCAACCGCCAATGCCGGATGCGGGTCGTGGCCGCTCAGGATGCGGTCGATAACTGCCCGTGCGGCTTCCAGTTCAGGGGCGGCCAGAGCGCGCTCAGGGAAGGCGGGCGCGTAACCGCCCGCAAGGAGCAGCGCATTGCGGTCACGCAAGGGAATACGCAGTTGCTCAGCCAGCCGGAGGATCATGTCACGGCTTGGCTGTGATCTGCCGGACTCGACAAAGCTCAGGTGTCGTTGCGAAATCTCAGCCTCAAGGGCCAGCGAAAGCTGGCTGTATCCCCTGCGCTGACGCCAGTCGCGCAGTCTTTCACCAACGGTTTGCCGGTAATCTGTCATGTGCCGGTTCCTAAACGCCCCTAAGGTTCGATGCGATTACCTCAGGCGTAATCGACTTCAGAACGTCAGGCTACAACTATGCCGCCATTCCGGCCAATACCGGCCCCTATGAAAGGCATAAGTCAGTGACCCACCTATTCCCCATCCCGTCGCTTCAGAACCTCCTGCGCTTTGATGCGCTCAGTTGCGCCCTCATGGGCGTTGGGCTTATTGCGGCGCGTGTACCGCTGGAAATCTGGACAGGGCTTCCGGCTTCGATTCTTCTGTGGGCGGGAATTCTTTTGCTGCCTATAGCCGCCTTTATGGCGTTCGCGGGCAGTAAGTCATTCGTGCCGCCGTGGGCGACGACGGTCATCATATTGGGCAATATAGGCTGGGTCATTGCCAGCCTGCTGTTGCCCATAGTGGCGGCGCTGTCGCTAACTCCGTTAGGCTGGATGCTTTTGCTAGGGCAGGCTGGCTTTGTAACGGTTATGGCCGCCCTTGAATATAAGGCGGCCAGACGTCCGCTTGTGCTGGCCTGAGGACGGGCTCAGTTGTCCTGACGTTCTGAGGTGATGTGACCGTCGGTTTCGTTATTATAGGGCAGGCGGTCCGCGCCCTCTTCGGTGAGAATGCCGCTCACCGGTGTGCCATGCAGCACCTCGAAGCTAAAGCCGCGATAGGTCTGGGCCTGAAGATCAAGCTGCAAGCCTTCAAGGCTTTCAGGGGGCATATCTGCCGCGAACTTCATCAGTTCAGCATAGTCCTCAGGCGTGAGTTCAAGCTCGATGATCTCAGCGCCTTCGGACAGGGTGGTGTTGATAGCCGTGTCCATGCGTTCAAGAACTGACATAGTTGTCTCCTTTTTGATCCTTAAGTGATCATAAGGGGGACGCATCTAAATTCTCGATATGGCAGGCCCGGTCGGATAGGTGGGCCGGTATAAAATTAAAGTATAAAATTAATTGAGGACACATGCCGCAAGGCTGCCGTTTTTCACGACACGCGAATTGGCGACAATGGCGTTTGAGCGGCGTTTGACATAGCGGCCTGAATTGGCGGCTTTCCATTTCAGGGGGCTGGGCAGGATAGCCGCCAGACGCGAGGCCTCTGAGCGGCTGAGTTCCGAGGCACTTTTGCCGAACCAGTGGCGTGAAGCCGATTCGGCTCCATATATGCCTGGCCCCCATTCAATGCTGTTGAGATAGACCTCAAGGATGCGTTCCTTGGGCCACATTAGCTCGATCAGGCCGGTATAGTAGGCCTCAACCCCTTTACGGACCCACGACCGTTGCGGCCACAGGAAGGCATTTTTCGCTGTCTGCTGCGAGATGGTCGAACCGCCGCGCACCTTACGGCCACGGGCGTTGTTTTTCTGGGCTTTTTCGATGGCGTCAAGGTCAAAGCCCTGATGCGAACAGAAC
>JBCEBX010000149.1:0-4477 GCA_039206455.1 Asticcacaulis sp. | reverse complement strand
CGTATGGGCACTTCCTGAGTCTCTAAAATCTCAGTCTCTGTACGCAGGGTTAAACGAATAGTCCCCCGCTCAGCCTCATTAAGGCCGGCAAGATAGGCGGCATCTAAATCAACACGCCGATTGCTGAGCGTCAGTTCTTCACCAGCCTCAAGGCGATCAATAGCCCAGGTTTTGGTGCGTAGAAAACCCGGATAAGACGCCAGTTCAACGGTAAGGCTGGTCACGGTTTCCGGGCGACGATTGGCGACAGAAATGGATCGAAGAACCGGGACAGCATTCTGAAGGGAGGCATAGGTGAGGGAGGGGGTGAGATCGGCCTTCACCCAATAATCATCTGAAGGATCATCACTCAATGTACCTGATAATATTGACATAAAATTCTCCCGCTCCACCAATTGGTTGTATTTATGCGAAAATTACAACCATGAAGCAAGGCGTAAAGCGCGAAAATCCAGCCATGCCCTGAGTTCGCCCCTTAAGGCATCATCAGACACGGGCCCGCCAACTGATCCGGTTTAGCCAACTGATCCGGTTTAGAATGTGTCAGGTTACCTGTAGATGCGGGCCATTTGTCGGTAGGTATCAAGAAAGGCGTTACTGTCATAACGGCCACCCGGGCTGCGCCATCTTTGAGGGGCACCCGTAGCCGGGGTTGAGCCAGGCGCTTCGGCCGCATTCAGACCCTGAGAGATAAGGTTGGGACGCGGGCCTTCGCCTGCGTTTTCGCCGTCCTTATCAAACACAGCTTCCTGATGGCGGGTAGGCTCCCAGATATAGGCCCCCCAGCCCGACGGGTGCGCATGGGTGATCTCATTGACATAGGTTTTGCGGCTGGAATATTCCGCGACGAAGAAGCCGAGATCGGGATAGCGTTTTGCGTATTCACGGAAGGTGCGTTCCCAGTCGCCTTCTTCTGCCTGCTGATAGCAGGAAAAGCCGGTGGCGTCGAAACGCACGTCACGTTTAAGCAGATTGTCTATCCAGTTTTCCACGATAGGCCAGTGACGGCCCAGATGATTATGAACCGCGGTTTTAGCTGTCGGTACGGTGTCGCCACAGGCCGACAATCCGGCCTTGAGCAGGGTGGCGAAATTATCAAATCC
Organism: Asticcacaulis sp.; assembly: GCA_039206455.1. GTDB lineage: Bacteria > Pseudomonadota > Alphaproteobacteria > Caulobacterales > Caulobacteraceae > Asticcacaulis. The sequence goes on along the minus strand of JBCEBX010000149.1, from coordinate 3,374 downwards.
GCCCGCAGCGTCGACCTTCATGTGGTTGGCGTCGGTGACCGGATTGCCGGTCGGAATGGTCAGGGGGACACGCCCGTGCGGCCATAACATGCCGAAGGTGGTTTCGTTGCCGATCAGAACGAGATCGGGGGCAACATCTGCCGCTTTCATGGCCAGCAGGCTATCATGGGTGTGTTTATAGACCGCGTCGGTAAGTTGAGTGACGGAAAAGTCCTTCCACGCTGCGGGCAGGTTCTGGTGTTCCGGATCGGCCCATGTATCGCTGTAGTGCAGGGTAAGCGACAGGTGCATTCCGGCCGCCTTGATGCGTCGGGCAAAGGCGATGGTCTGGTTAATTCCGCACCATTTCTTGTCCGGCTGACGTCGGGAATAGCCATTTTCAGGATCGACAAACAGGCGCAGTTTTATAGCGTTAAAACCAGCGTCTTTGAGAATATCGAGCGGATCTTTCTGGATGCCCTTGTCGAAATAGACTGCGCCCTGCGCTTCGTCCTGAGGTATCCATGAAACGTCTGCGCCAATCAGAAACGGCCATGGCCGCCCGGAAGTGGATGCGGTGGCACGGCCGGGCAGTGCCGAGATAAGGGGGGCGCTCAGAAGGCTCAAGCCCAAGGCGTGACTTAATGTGCGGCGGTTTATACCCTTAAGGTGCATGAGCGTTCCCTTTTTCCTGCATTATGTTGATTGTTTATGATTAATGGTGACTTATTTTCAGCGCTATATCAAGGCCACAATATTTGTTCACTGATACAATGAGCTTGCGCTGGGTGGGCTTTTGTCACTCTGCCGGGGCAAGGTAAGAAATTATTTCCGCATGGTAAAAATAACCGAGAAACATATGGTCTTTTTTCAAAATATCCGTTTCTCTGCATGTGAACCTTAGACCCCTGCCGGTGTGACAATCCGCGAAATGTGGAAACACCGGTGTTCTATTCAGTCATGCACTGCAGCGCGCGGCCTGATTGAAATCTGCGGAGTGCTACATGCGACTGAGTGACTTTATTCGTCAAAATCGGGCTGAGATTAGTCGGGAATGGGAGGCCTTTGCGCGAAGCCTGGGACCCGCAGCCAATATGACAGATATACAGCTTATTGATCATATTGACGATATACTTGATTTCATCGCCGCCGACATCGAAAGCGCTCAGACCAAGTCCGAGCAGAAGGTCAAATCACATGGACTTAAGCCAGATATTCTGACGGGCGATACAGCGGCGCAGACTCATGCAGCCTTACGTCACACTGACGGTTTTGACATCATTGAAATGGTTTCCGAATATCGGGCTTTACGCGCCACGATCTGTCATCTTTGGGCGGAAACCAAGCCGGTCTTAACACGCGAAGATGCGGCCGATCTGGAACGCTTTCATGAGGCGATCGATCAGGCGCTTGCGGAGTCGGTCGTCCGGTTTACCGAAAAAGTCGAAAAGGCAAAAATCCTGCTTCTCGGCGTGCTTGGTCATGACATCAGAAGTCCGGTGGGTGCTGTCCAAATGGCCACATCGCTCATGCCGGAATTCGGGCCGGTTAATGCGCGTCAGGTAAAATTACTGGAGAACATCAAGATAAGTGCCGACCGGATTCAGCAGATTGTCAACGACTTGCTCGATCTGGCGAAATCGGCCACGGGCCAGAGCTTACCCCTAAGGAAGAAGCGTTTCACCCTGTCGTCATTGTGTCATCAGATTGTTGACGAAACGCGGTTGCGACACCCGACCAGCCTTATTGAGGTAAGGGTGCCCGAAGACATCGAAGTGTGTTGGGACGAGATCCGGCTTGGGCAACTGATTGCGAATCTATTGTCGAATGCCGTACAATATGGTCAGGCCGATACACCGATTATCCTGAGTGTTCTTACCGATAGGGATGAAGTGGTTCTGACGGTCAGTAATCATGGCGCTCCTATCCCTCACGCGCACCTTGAGACGATTTTTAAATCTTTTTCGCGCGGTCCTCGCTCAGCAGAGACAACAACATCCAATCTTGGTTTAGGCCTGTTTATTGCGAATGAAATTGCCTCTGCGCATGGCGGCGCGATCACTGTGGTGTCAAATCACAGCGATGGCACCATATTCTCCGTGCGGTTGCCCGCATAGGATCAGTCAGCCAAGGCTAAAGGGTCATAACGCATTTGATACAGCCTTCTTCCTTGTCGCGGAACAAACGGTAGAATTCCGGTGCGTCCTCAAGTATTCCGCGATGGGTAATCACAAAGGTCGGATCGATTTCACCGCTTTCGATTTTGGACAGCAGCAACGGCAGGTAACGATGCACTTGGGTCTGACCGGACTTAAGCGTCAGGCCCTTATTGACGAAGGCACCGAACGGTATCTTATCGAGGTAACCCCCATATACGCCGGGCATTGAAATCGTGCCGCAGCAACGGCAGGACAGGAAGGCTTCCCTAACCACATGCGGACGATCAGTTCCCAGTTTGAATGTCATCTTAAGCTTATCGATAAAGGCATCGATTGAGCCATGACCGGCGGCTTCGGTGCCGACGGCATCAATGCAGCGGTCAGGGCCACGACCGGCCGTCTTTTCCATCAATACCTCATATACGCCATTGGATTCTTTGGAAAAATCGATCGTCTCGGTTCTGCCGTCACTGGCGGCCAGTCTCAGGCGCTCAGGTACTTCATCAATGGCAATGACGCGACCGGCACCCAACATCCAGGCGCTTTGAATGGCAAATTGTGCCACCGGACCGCAGCCCCAGACGGCCACCGTGTCTCCGGCTTCGATCTCGGCATTTTCAGCCGCCATATAGCCGGTTGGAAAGATATCACTAAGGAACAGAACCTGTTCGTCGCTCAGATGGTCGGGGACTTTAAACGGGCCAATATCGGCATAAGGGACACGGACATATTCCGCCTGACCGCCGGAAAAGCCACCCAGCATATGTGAATATCCAAACAGGCCTGAGGGTGAGTGGCCCATCATCTTGCGCGCCACGGCCTCATTAGGGTTGGAACGTTCACAGCAGGAGGTGAAGCCTTTTTTGCAAAAAAAGCATTCGCCGCAAGCAATGGTGAAAGGCACTACGACACGGTCACCGATCCTGAGGTTGGTTACGGCTTCCCCCAGTTCCACGACCACGCCCATAAATTCATGGCCCAGAATGTCGCCTTTTTCCATGGTCGGGATCACCCCGTCCAGCAAGTGCTAATCCGAGCCGCAGATCGCCGTTGAGGTCACCTTGATGATGGCGTCACGCGGGTCAAGAATTTGCGGATCAGGCACCGTATCCACACGCACATCACCGGTTCCGTGCCAACAAAGCGCTCTCATCGGGCTACCTTTCATATTGATAGATAAGGACCCTGAGAGTAGCGGGACGCATATAAAAAGCCCCGCCGGACGGTGCTATACCC
>JBCEBX010000148.1:0-4490 GCA_039206455.1 Asticcacaulis sp. | reverse complement strand
GTTCTGAATAGCCTCGGCATCGCGGGTTTCGGAATCGAGCGCGGCAAAGCGGTCGCGCAGATCAATCAACGCGGCTTTTTCCTGATCGGTCGGCAGGCGGAACGTCTTTGACGGCTTTACGAAATCTTCAAAATAATTAAGCGCATAGCCCGCCAGACGATCGAGCACCGGCTCGGATTCCGGCGTCGCTCCCGGAATATAGGCCTTGAGGAAGCCCCACAGGGTTTCCTTATCCGACGCATTGGCTGCCGACACCAGATTGAGCATCAGGCCAAAGGTCACGGGCGGCGATTTAATGGCTGTATCGCCTTTCAGGACAAACCACACCGGATTTTCGATCTGCTTGGCCGGTTCCTGATTAGGATAGGCATCAAGCTGCTGGAAGAATTCGTCGGTCGCTCGCGGGATGACATCGAAATACAGTTTCTTGGCTGATTTCGGTGACTGGAACATATAGTATGCGAGGCTTTCCGGCGCGCCGTAACGCAGCCAGTCTTCCATCGTCAGGCCATTGCCCTTGGACTTGGAAATCTTCTGACCGGCCTCATCGAGGAACAGTTCGTAGTTAAAACCTTCCGGCGGCGTGCCGCCCAGCACCTTGCAGACCTGAGACGAGACCTTGACGGAATCGATCAGATCCTTGCCCGCCATTTCATAATCGACCCCCAAAGCGGCCCAGCGCATGGCCCAGTCGGGCTTCCACTGCATTTTGACGTTACCGCCGGTGACGGGAACTTCAAAGCGCTCGCCGTTTTCTTCAAAGACAATCGTACCCTTCGACAGATTGCGTTCAAGCGTCGGCACCTGAAGCACGTGGCCGGTCTTCGGAGAGATCGGCAGGAAGGGCGAATAGGTGGCGCGACGATCCGGCCCCAGTGTCGGCAGCATGACCTTCTGGATGTCATCGAAACGCTCAAGCGCCGTCAGAAGCGCCTGATCGAACTCACCGGACTTGTAGCTGTCGGTCGAGGACTTGAACTCATACTCAAACCCGAAACCATCCAGAAATGCCCGAAGCCGTGCATTATTATGCGCGCCGAACGACTCATGCGTGCCGAACGGATCACGCACCACCGTCAGAGGCTTATACAGATCCTCATGCAGGATTTCAGGGTTAGGGATGCCTTCCGGCACCTTACGCAGACCATCCATATCATCGGAAAAGGCCACAAGGCGCGTCGCCCAGTGCCCGCCGGTCAGGAGCGTAAAGGCCTGACGCACCATGGTCGTGCGCGCGACTTCACCAAAGGTACCGATATGCGGCAGGCCAGACGGGCCATAGCCGGTTTCAAACAGCACGGGACGGTTAAGCGCTTCAAAGGCCTTAAGCGCCTCATCCGTTTTTCCGGCCTCAATCAAGGCCTTGGCCTGTTTCTGGTCTTCAAAGCTTTTCAGACGCGTTTTCAGCAGACGCGCAATCAGATTGCGGGCTTGCTCATAAGGCCAGGCGCGGCCTGTTTGCGCGAGAAGGGTAAGCTCAGAAGACATGAAAAAAGCCTGATCTTTCATAAGGAGAAGAAAGATCAGGCTTTAAGCTGTGTGTTGCGCCGCGTCAATTCCATTGGGGCAAAAGCGCATTGCCCGCTTTATCTTCTCCCTCCTGCTCTGCGGGAGGGTGGCGCCTTGCGTCAGCAAGGTGACGGGAGGGTTTTTATACGCAGGAACGGGGGGCTAAGCTTAAGCCTCCACAATGCCTTTCTCGGTCAGGAGCGTCTTCAGTTCACCTGACTGGAACAGTTCGCGCACGATGTCGGCACCGCCGATAAATTCTTCCTTGATATAAAGCTGGGGAATGGTCGGCCAGTCGGTATAGGCCTTAATGCCTTCGCGTAAGCCTTCGTCCTGAAGCACGTCCACACCGGCAAATTCCACACCCAGATGGTCCAGCACCTGCACCACAAGTGACGAGAAGCCGCAGCGGGGCTGATCAGGGCTGCCCTTCATAAACACGACGACCGGATTGTTCTGGACGGTCTGTTCGATGAACTGGCGGATTTCAGGCTGAATGTCTTGGCTCACGACGGTTTAACTCCGGCAAAGGTTTTGTCCGATATAGGCGTCGCTGCCGGTGAAATCCAGAGGCGTTAGTGTCGCAGATCAGCCTTTTTGCCTTTTTATCGCCCGTATCACGATCTGGATCACGGGTTTTGGGCAGAGAACCGCGCCATTTCGATCTGGGCCGGAACACTGGGGGGCATGTTGCGTTCGGTCACCTCGGCCAGCGCCTGAAGCGCCTCAGGCGTCTCAGGGCTGATGAGCACAGAGGTCAGGCACGGCTGGCTTAAGGTATAGGCCAGACAAAGCTCTTCCGCATTCCAGGCCGGTGTCTGATGCAAAAAGGCATAGGTGCCGCTGCCGGCCAATGGATCAGCCGCCTTGAAACGGAACAGGCCGCGCCGCGCCGCGCGAGGCACGATATCGGACGCTTTGTGATAGGCCTGCGGGAAATAGTCATGGCCAATGATGTGCATGCTTTTGGATATGGCGTGATCGAGCAGGTGGCGCTTATCCCAGTTGGTATCGAGATCAAAAACCGTTTTCAGTATATCGAAGCGGCCATGATCAACGACGGCCCGTATGCGATCGGTATTGGCCGATGCCCCCAGATAACGGATCAGACGGGCGTCCATAAGTCCTTCAAGAAAAATCCATGAAGACTCAGGTATTTTATCGAAACCGTTCGCATGGAACATTAAAAGATCAATAGAGCCAAAACCATAATCCTGCACCAGTAACCGCAACCGTTCACGCAGGGTGCGCAGCGCGTAGTCACTCACCGGGTCCTGACTGAGATCGGCATGGGCATTAAACGACAAAAACAGAAGCTTACGGTCAATTCCGTCAAAGGCCTCGGCCACGCCCCTAAGGAAGTCCGGCTGGCTGCAATCAAAATGATAGGTATTGATGCCGTTCTCAAGCGCCGCCACTATCAGCTTCTGGACATGCTGACGCCCACGGCCAAAGGCGTCCGGCCCAAGGCTCAGGCCCAGACTGGACAGGGCGGTGCCTGATTGTCCCAACGGGCGATAGCGCATGGTTACGGCGCGCGGGTTTCAAGCGCCAGCGCATGCAAGGCCCCGCCCATAATATCACTCAAGGCGGCATAAACCTTCTGATGCTGCCTGACCTTTGGCATTCCGGCAAAACCGGCGTCGGAAATATAGGCCTTATAGTGGTCACCGTCTCCCGCCAGATCCTCGACGACAATATCCGCTTCGGGGAAGGCGGCTTTTAAACGGGCTTCCAGTTCGCTTTGGGCAACAGGCATGTCAGGCTTTCTAAACAAACGCGATGAATACGAACCCTACCATACCAAGGTTTAGAACTTGGTTAAACGCCCCCATGCGTGGTTATTAACAGTCCGGCTGTCAAATGGGGCAAGTTGGGTTACTATGCCGCGCAACTGAGGGGACGGATGTTATGAACTCTGTGAAAACCATAGCCATAGCGACAGCAGTGTCATTGATTGCGCAAGGCTGCGCCGCACAAGGCTGTGCGCCGCCTGAAACCACACTGGATGCCGCCATAGGCCAGACGCGTGACGCCGTGCGCTCAGGCCGAACGCAGAATTTCCTTAAGCTTATTGGCCCTGACGGTCTGACTCTTGGTTCCGAAGGCGGCGCCTTAAGCCAGACTGATCTGGCCACCGAACTGAATAACCGCCAGGGTCTCTATTGTGATCTGTTTAGCTGCAATGGCCGTAAGGGGCGCCTGAACAGCCTCATGACATCGGGCAATGCCTCCAAGGTCATCAGCAAGGCGCGCAACGGCGACGTCTTTGCCGTAGTGACACTGCACCGCGGACATGCCACGGATGAGACAGAACTGCACTATGCCTATGTTGACTGCCGCTGGCAGCTTCTGGCTATTGGTACATTATAAGGACTTTTTACGTGGCCCTGACGGACGAACCCATCAAGAAAAAACGCCCCCTGATGACGGTGCTGAAAATCACGCTGGTGATCATCCCAACGGCGGTATTCAGCATCTGGGGCTATCAGCAATATGAGAGATACAAAGGCGTTCAGGTCTATAAGACCGCCTTTCAGTATGAACTGGAATATGCCGAACTGGGGGTTCTGAACTCACAGGTGTTTGTGGCGCGTGCCTATGACGAAGGCTTCCAGACCGAGGTCAATAAGGCCGAAGCCGTCAAGTGGTACACCAAGGCCGCGACCCAGAGCCATGCCGAAGCCCAGTACCAGCTGGGCCAGCATTACCTCAATGGCGAAGGTGTGCCACGCGACGACCGCGAAGGCTATATCTGGGTGCAGCGGGCCTCATTCAAGGAATATGCACCGGCAGAATACCGTCTGGGGCAATTGCTGTGCGAAGGGCGCGGCATTGAAGCCAACTGCGCTGATGGCATAAAACAGATCGAAAAAGCCGCCGGACGCAACTATCTGGCGGCGCAGATCGAACTGGCCGAGCGTCTTGAAAAAGGTGAGGGGGTGTCCGCTGATCCGGTCAGGGCCTATGTGCTCTATGCC
>JBCEBX010000147.1:0-4521 GCA_039206455.1 Asticcacaulis sp. | reverse complement strand
CCCCTTAGGTGTTCGCCGCACAGAGCGTACCGGGGCATGGGTCAGAACCGTGCCGTTAAAATCAACCATCATCCGCTGAATATATTCGCGGCTGCCGCCTCTGACCGTGCGCCAGATCGGCTGATCGGTGATGGTCAGAAGCCCGTGGCTCTCGAAAAACCGCACAAAGGCCACCAGCGGATAGGACCGCATCTCACTGGCTGTGGTTGACCATATCGCCGCCCCCATAGGTAGGATGTGATTATCTATAAAGCTTTGGGAATAGCCCTGCGCATCGAGATAGTCCCCCAGAGTGACATCATGGCACGGCGTCTCCCGCAGGTAGCTCGGCGCATGGCGGTAGAATTTGAAAATATCGCTGACCATCTGCCAGAAACGCAGGCGAACCGCATTGGATTTTTGCCCCAGAAGGCCCGACAGGCTGTGGCCTGCATATTCAAAGGCCCCATCCCCTAAAGACGCCGCAAAGGACATGTCCGATTCGACCGTCGGGACATTCAGGGTGTCAAACAAGGCGGTCAGATTGGGATAGTTGCGCTCATTATAAACGATGAAGCCGGTATCGACCGCCACACCACCTTCGGGCATAGACACGTCGACCGTATGGGCATGTCCCCCAAGGCGTGCGTCTGCCTCATAAAGGGTAACCTCATGGGTACGCCCCAAAAGCCAGGCTGCACTCAGGCCCGATATGCCCGAGCCAATGACAGCGATGGATTTGCGCTCGGAAAACCCATTTCCGGAAAAAGCGCTATCGTGTGTGGTGTCGGCCATGTGCATCCCCGCAGTCGAAGGTCTTATAATTCAGATACGGTGTCACATCACCTTTGGATCACGCAGATAAAAAAAAATCACGGTGCATGATCCACTTAACGCCCCCCTGCGTACTTGTGTTCATGCAAATAGTCGTTTCCAATAGAGCTGAGATAAGCTTCCGCGATACGTCACAGGGTGTCCTGCTGACGCGGACGAAGCCACATTGGGAAAAGAAGCGCCGCGTGACACAGCCAGAGCCTGATGTTCTGACCCAGACGCTGAGCGATTGTCTCAGACATGTCGCCACAAGGCAGGACGTTGACGCCTTTGAAACCCTGTTTCGTCATTACGGCCCGAAAATCACCGCCTATATGCTTAAGGCCGATGGCAACCGGCAACTGGCCGAAGAGCTGATGCAGGAAACCATGATGGCTATCTGGAACAAGGCGGCGCAGTTTGACCCTGCGCGCGGTTCGGTTTCGGGATGGGTCTTCACCATTGCCCGCAATGTACGCATTGACGCCTTCCGCAAAACCGGCCGCCCGGCATTTGATCCGAACGATCCGGCCTTTGTGCCGGATGAAATCCCTGCCGCCGACCAGTCTCTGGTGGCGCAGCAACAGGCGACACATATCCGGCAGGCGCTTGTGACCTTACCGCCGGAACAAGCCGAACTGTTGCGATTATCGTTTTACGAAGATCTGTCGCACAGTCACATAGCTCAACGGCTTAATCTGCCCTTGGGCACAGTAAAATCGCGTATTCGCATCGCTTTCTCCCGTTTGCGCGACCTGCTCGGAGATTGCCTATGACCATCAAGCACCATATCAGCGACGAGTTGCTGTTCGAATATGCCACAGGTGCGCTTGAGGAAGGCTGGAGCATGGCCGTAGCGACGCATCTGGCCCTGTGCCCGCACTGCCGTCAGCGCCTGTCCTGCATGGAAGATACCGGCGGCGCCCTGCTTGAGGCCCTGCCGAATACGGCATCTGCATCGGACGCTTCATGGGCAGCCCTCAGGGCGCGACTTAATGCCCCGAAGCCCGCCCCCAAATCCGAGACCGTTCAGAAAGCCTCTTCGCCCGTCTTTCCGCAGCCTTTACGGGACTATATTGGTGCGGATATGGATCAGTTGAAATGGAAGCCGTTGGGGCTTGGGGCCTATCACTACCCGATCCGTACCGGAAACCCTGACATATATGTCCGCCTGTTGCGCATTCCGGCCGGCAAGCCGGTGCCCGAGCACAGTCATAGGGGACGGGAACTGACATTGGTCCTCAAAGGAAGTTTCCGCGACCACAACGGTCATTTCGGGCGCGGAGATTTCGAGGAAACCGACGAAACCATAGAACACCAACCCATTGCCAGCGCCGGTGAAGATTGCATTTGCCTTGCGGTTACCGACGCCCCCTTACGCTTCAAAAGCCGCATTGTGCGCTTCATCCAACCTATTCTGGGGATATAGCCATGACAAAAGCCCATCTCATAGCCTTTGCCGTGCTCGCCCTGTCATTTCTGGCCATGGACGCCCTGTGGTTAGGCATCATTTCGACAGGCTTTTATCAGCAGGCAATCGGTCATCTGCTGGCCCCCAAGCCGGATTTCATCGCGGCAGCGGCTTTTTATCTTATCTATCTGGCAGGCACCTTTTATTTCGCCGTCTGGCCTGCCTTCAGGGACGGAAAGATCAAAACCGCTCTGCTTTCGGGGGCTTTTTTCGGTTTTGTCGCCTACGCGACCTATGATCTGACCAATGCCGCTACCCTTAAGGACTGGCCTTTGTCTATGACGATCATTGATCTGATCTGGGGTACGGTTCTGACCGGCACCTGCGCAGGCATCTCAGCCTGGAGCGGCTTTAAATTCCGGTCGCGATAAGAAATTTTCGGGAAAATAAGGGATTGGAGCGGGTGAAGGGAATCGAACCCTCGTCGTCAGCTTGGGAAGCTGCTGCTCTACCATTGAGCTACACCCGCGAACCCTTTGCCTAGTGCCACAACCCTGGCCCTACCGTCAACACAGGCCTGTGGATTTTCCCCACTCATCCCCGTCATAGTCTAAAATAAAAAAAGCCCAGACCTTAGCCTGAGCCTTAATAAACCCGTTAGCCGGTTAAGGACTATACGCAGCCTTTGGACTTATAGATTTCCATCAGGTGCGTGCGGCGCTTTTCCACAAGCTTTTCGGCATCCGCGGCGCTCATATAGTTACCGACTGCGGCTGGCCAGAAAAACAGAACCGCCGCGACATTGGCCGTATTCACGCCCTTGTTGTGATCCGCCTCTTCCATGACGGTATCAAGCTTTTTAAACTCGGCATTCAGGCCTTCGCAGGTCAGCTTGAAATCGTCCGTTTGCTGAACCGCCACCTTAGGTGTGGACGTACAGGCCGTGGTCCCAAGCAGAAGCGACACAGCACAGGCTGCGGTTATAATTTTTTTTCATCGTGGATATCCCCCAATTCATGCCTTTAGCGGCATGTCATTTAGTAACGACAACCCAATAACAAAAAGTTGAGACCGCCGCAAGTGCAACTTAAGCGGGATTAGAAAATCAGATTTCTCAACGCCAGCCTTCATAAATTGCAGCGGCTTCACCTAAGCGCAGTAGCGAATCGAACCCGTTCAGGTTAAAAGATCGGGCTTATCCACAGACAACCACTACATATAGTTTTATGTGGACATGTGACTTATCCCCAAACACTACATATTGCGCTTTTTAACGTTTTGTTTACGATATGTGGGCGGCGGCACTGAAATCTCCCGTCGCTCAAATCAACATCTTGTGGCCGCGCCCACCGCGCAGAACGTGTTAATCAAGGGGAGCTTACGTCTCATGAGCTGGACAGACGAACGGGTGGAAACCCTGAAAAAACTTTGGCAGGAAGGTCATTCCGCCAGCCAGATCGCCAAGCAATTAGGCGGCGTAACGCGTAATGCCGTGATCGGTAAGGTGCACCGTCTGGGCCTTTCCGGTCGTGCTGCTCCGTCGCAACCGGCGCGTCCGCTGTATAAACCGGCCCGTCCGCCTCGTGCCGCCGCACCAGCCCCCGCACCTCAGGCCGCTACGCCACGCCGTCCCGTTATCACCGATACGCCCGTCGCCACGCGTCCGTCACAGGTACCTGCCCTGCCCACCATCGAAGAACCCGGCACGGCCACGGTTCTGACGCTTGGCACCAAGATGTGCAAATGGCCGATCGGTGATCCCTCATCGGACGGCTTCACCTTCTGCGGTCGCCGCGCAGGCGATGGCGCACCCTATTGCGTCGAGCATGCCCGTCAGGCCTATCAGCCGCAGCAAAAGAAGAAAAAAGACACCGGCACCGATCTGTCACGCAGTCTTCGTCGTTACCTTTAAGGGGATCAGAGATGATTTCAAAAGGTTGGAGTCTGTGACGAAAAGACGTGTCTTTGAGAACCGAAGCGCAGCGTACTTAAGATCGTTGCGCATCTGAAGCGCAGAAAATGCGGCTTTGCAGGCCAGAAAACGACCGTTTGAAACCATCTCTCAGTTCAGGACACGTCGCTGACCGGGTACATCGAGCGAAAAGGCGGGTACAGGGATTTTCATCATCTCCCCGTCTTTATTCTCGAACATATAGTAGCCGGTCATTGACCCCGACGGCGTTTGCAGCGGGCAGCCGGACTGATAGCGATAGACATCGTCCGGCTCAAGCAAGGGGTTTTCCCCGACAACCCCCACGCCGTCAACGGTCTGCACACGCCCAAGCGCATCGGTAATCGTCCAGTGACGGGTCTTGAGC